>CAZBAA010000009.1:0-8356 GCA_964490095.1 uncultured Candidatus Saccharibacteria bacterium | reverse complement strand
AAGGTCTTTTACAGGAGCTGGGCAGGGAACCCTTGGCAGAAGAAATCGCCGCCGAAATGGGTTTGGAAGTTGATAAAGTTCATCACATAAGAAAAATTGCCCAAAAAGCAATTTCTTTAGAGACCCCGATTGGTGAAGACAAAGATAAGCAAGACAGCGTTTTGGCAGAGTTTATTAAAGATGATAAGACAATAGCTCCCAATACCGAAGCCGCCAGAAAACTTTTGAAAGAAAGATTGGGTGAAATATCAAGCGATTTAACTCCAAGAGAGTTGAAAATTCTCGGGATGCGTTTTGGCCTTGAGGACGGCGTGATGCATACTCTTGAAGAAACGGGGGCGGAGTTTGGAGTAACCAGAGAAAGAATTCGCCAGATTCAAGCGAAGGCATTAGAAAAGTTAAGAAAACATCACCAGCTTAAAAAAGTAGAAGACTACTATTAAAATTATGAATTTGAAAATAGGAGACGAAGCGCCAAATTTTAATCTCTTGGACTAAGACAACAACAACCGTTCTTTGTTTAATTACAAAGGCAAATGGCTGCTTTTGTATTTTTATCCGAAAGATGACACTCCGGGATGCACAAAACAAGCTTGTACGATAAGGGATAATTTTGCGGAATTTAAAAATCTTGATGTTGTTGTTGTCGGAGTCAGCACCGATTCTGTAAAATCCCATAAATCCTTTGCCGAAAAATATAACTTGCCATTCACTCTTTTGGCAGATGAAAACAAAGAAGTTGTAGAAATCTACAGTGTGCGGGGCAGAACATCCTTCTTAATAAACCCCAAGGGAAAGATAGAAAAAATATACGAAAATGTGAAACCCATTGAGCATGGCAAAGAAGTTCTTTCTGATTTAAAACGGATAAAACGTTGAAAAATTTATTAAATCAGTTAGGATAAAACTACATTCCGCAGTGGCGCAGCGGTAGCGCAACTCCCTGTTAAGGAGTGGGTCGTAGGTTCGAATCCTACCTGCGGAGCCATAATAAAAGTCGCTCTTTGGGCGATTTTTTGGTATAATTTTATAAAACAATTAGAAATTAAAATAAAAATTTAATAAATATGCAGTTTAAAAAACATGCGATAGAAAAAAAAATAGAACCCAGTTCAAAATATTTACGCCTCTTTTTCTTTTTGTCCGGGATAATTGCAACTGTTGCTTACAGAATAATTTTTTTGCTCGATTCTTTTTGGATAGAAGTTGCCTGGTATGTAGGAACAGTGGGATTTATTTTGTATTTTGGCCACAGAACAAGCGTTGAAAATAAGAGAGCTCAACTTGTAAGAGATTATAAATTGGTTGAAGTTCTTAGAGAAAGCGACATAAATGAAGAGGAAAAATCGGCTCTTTCATACTTGATAGAAACAAGCCTTACCTCTAAAGCAAGATTTAATTCAGTTTTTATATTTATTCTTTCCCTCTTGGCTTTTATTGTAAGCGTAATAATTGATATCTATTATTTTCTTTTTCAATGAGAATAATTTTTATTATTTTGTTTTTAATTATTGTTATTGGATTTGTTGGCAGCGCGACCTATTTTTTATTTGAAGAAAAAATAACTTATACTACACCAAAGACACCGAAAATTCAGGTTAATAAAATAGATAACTCTGTAAAATTAGTGGATTTTTATAAAGTTAACCCAGAATTTTTATTTTCAGCAGAAATTCCAAAGGAGTTTGAGGTGGAATATATTTCTAAATTAAAGGCAATAAATATTTATAGCGCTAATTTACCTGGAGAAAATAATATAGAAAAGTCTCAAGTGTACATTAGTTTTTTTAAAGCAAGCAAATTTTTAACTTTAGGTACGGTAGAAATTACTCAGCAAGATAAAATAACCGTAAAAGAACGCCAAGCCATTTTGTACGAAATTACAAAAAAAGATGAAGCATCTAATTTCTCGGGGCAACCGAATTGGAGGAATTTTAAACACAAAGCGCTTGATATTCGCTTAACTGAAAATAGCCCAAGTTATTTTTATTCTTTTGCTTACAATCCTAATTTGTCAGAAGAAATATTTAATAATATTATCGGTTCCTTAGTTTTTTATTTTAATGAACAGTTTACTGATTAATTTTTTAGTGATAAACTACAACAATAGCTCACCGCCCCATCTAAAAAGGAGGGTTTATGTTCTTTTCCAAATTAGCGACAATCGTTCTATTGTCATTGGTGATGATGTTGGATTTAACTTTTACTTTAGTCGGCCAGCCGGAAAGTTACTGGCAAGATTACAGTTGCTGTAATGAAGCAAGTCCAATCGGCAGTTTTCTGCTTTCAATAGACCCAAAGATTTTTGTTTTGTCTTTTGCTGTATACTTTGTAGTTGTCCTGTTTTTGACAAAGAAAATGGAAAATCGCTTGAATTTTTCTTTAGTTGTTGCGGTTTTCTTGGGACACACTTGGGGCAGCGCTTCTTGGCTGGGAAAAATATCTTCAAATTGTTTTTCGGTCAAAATAAGTGAGTGGCACCTCTATGTAGGTTATTTCCTAATCATTGCTTTTATTTCCGGATTTTGTTTCGGGAGAATAAACCCAAAGTCCTCTTAACAAAGGACTTTTTTATTAGAGGTATAATTAATATTGAGAAGTAAGGTGGATTTTTGTAGAATGTATTTATCATGACAGAAAATAATAAAACTCAAGTTGTGGTTTTTGGCGGTGGTTGTTTTTGGTGCACCGAGGCGGTTTTTGAAAAATTAAAAGGCGTTATTTTTGTGGTGCCAGGATATGCCGGGGGCACAATAGGTTCGCCAAAAGCGCCGCCGACATACAAAGATGTCTGTACGGGAAAAACCGGTTATGCAGAAGTTATCAAGGTCGAATATGAACCGCAACTAATTTCGTATAATGACTTACTTACCGTTTTCTTTGCTATACACGACCCAACCACATTAAATCGGCAAGGCGCGGATATTGGAAAGCAATACCGCTCGGCAATTTTTTACACAACAGAAAATCAGAGAAAAGAAACAGAAGTGTTTATTGATAAACTTAAAAAATCTGGCTTAAATGTGGTAACCAAAGTAAAACCACTTGATGTATTTTACGAAGCTGAAGAATATCACAAAGATTATTATACTAATAACAGCACAGCCCCATATTGCCAGGTCATTATAAATCCAAAACTGGAAAAACTAAAAGATAAATTTCAAAAATTATTAAAATCGTCAGAAAAATGAAAAAAGACAGAGAACTTTCTCCGGAATTAAGGAGAGTGGCGCGCGAAAATGGGACAGAAGCCCCATTCACTGGGAAGTATTGGGACAGCCACGAGCGGGGAATGTACAAGTGCGCTGTTTGCGGAGCGGAGCTTTTTTCATCGGAAACAAAATTTGATTCGGATACTGGCTGGCCAAGTTTTACTGAACCCGCTAATTTGAAAAACATTGAATTGAGGGAAGATAAAAGCTTTGGTATGAAGCGCACTGAAGTTGTTTGCGAAAATTGCGGCTCTCACCTGGGCCACCTGTTTAACGATGGTCCAGAAGACAAAGGCGGCAAAAGGTACTGCATAAATTCGGTATGCCTTGATTTGGGAAAAAGGAAAGATTGATTTGCCTTGATTTGACAGCCATGCTATGCTAAAATAATAATACAATATTTTATGAAAGTTTTGTTGGCAATATTGCTAATACTTAGTTTTACCAGCGCTGCTGTTTTTGGTGTTTTTTTAATGAACCATAAAGCCGACCACAATTATAAGGGTTGTGTTGCGGCAACTGTTCAGGGCACTGATTGTCCAAAAGAAAAGAATAACATTTCTTTTTTAAATTTTCACCTTGATGCTTTTAGAAATTTTTCGGCCTTGATTTTTAATGGTAATGTTGCAAGCATGCTTTCTTTGCTGGTTGCCCTGGCGTTAATTGCTTATTTTGGAGTTGTTAAAAGCAGTTCGGCTTGGCTGGTACTTGCAGCAAGCTATTATCTAAAACATTTTTCAGAATCAAATTCTTTCTCTTTTCAGCCGGAACTTATCCATTGGCTGGCTCTTCAAGAAAATAGCCCTGCTAATTTGTAGGGTGCCGGTATAAACCGCCCGCCAGTTGGCGGAGTCGAGCGGGTTTGTATCGCGCATCCTTGTCCCTTTGCCAAGGGACTTTTTGTTTTTAATTTTTTCTTTACATGAAAAAAACAACTATTATAAGTATTGTAATTGTAATTATTTTGGCAGGCGGAGCTGTTTTGATTGCGCAGCCAAATTGGCAGGCGAAAAGCACGGTATCTTTGGCTTCCAGTTCCAACGGCACGCTTAGTGTGGAAGAAAACAGTTTTGATTTTGGCCAGATTTCAATGGCAGCTGGCAAGGTAAAGCACCAGTTCAAAATCAAAAACATTAGCGGAGAGCCGGTGGTTGTTGGAAAAATGTATACCTCTTGCATGTGCACCACAGCCAAGCTTATGATGGATAATAAGCAGTTTGGGCCTTACGGCATGCCCGGGCATGGCTTTATACCCAGAATCAACAAAGCAATAGATGCCGGCAAAGAAGCAATTGTTGAAGTTACCTTTGACCCGGCGGCTCACGGCCCATCGGGGGTTGGTCGAATTCAAAGGACAATAACTTTAGAAAATAATGCAGGGCAGCCGCTGGAGTTTGAGTTTACTGCTCTGGTTACTCCTTAAAAGCCATGAATAAAAAACTAACAGTTCTTATTTCTGCCGGCTTTGCTATCGTTGGTTTAGTATTGTTTTTCAGGTTTAGCAGCTTTAGCACGCAAGCCATATGGAACCTTTCTGGAGGAGGAAAATGGTTATTGCCTCTTGTTGGAGTGGCAGCTTTAATTGACAGCGTCAACCCTTGTGCTTTTTCTATTTTGATTTTGACCATTGCTTTTCTCTTTAGCATAGGCAAACTGCGGTCGGGAATTTTGAAAATCGGAAGCTCTTACATCGCCGGTATTTTTGTTGTATACATTCTGATTGGACTCGGAATTTTGCAGACGCTTCACCTTTTCAATACGCCCCACTTCATGGCTAAAGTTGGAGCGTTGCTTCTTTTGGCGCTTGGCGCGATAAACCTAATCAACGGATTTTTCCCGTCATTTCCGGTCAAACTCCGCATTCCTTACTATGCGGACCGCAAAATAGCCGAGCTTATGGAAAAATATTCCGTGCCTACGGCATTTTTCTTGGGAGGACTGTTGGGGCTTTGTGAAGTTCCTTGCACGGGCGGGCCATACTTGATGGTTTTAGGACTGTTGCATGACCAAACCACCTATTTGAAAGGCATTGGGTATTTGCTTTTCTACAATGTGATTTTTGTCTTGCCTTTGGTGATTATTTTACTGATTTCCAGCAATGAGATGTTGCTGCAAAAAGTAAAAAGCTGGCAGCAAGAAGAAAAAAATTTGATGCGCTTTGGAGGGGGAGTGGCCATGATTGTTTTGGGGATAATTATATTTTTTCTTTAAAACCAACATGTTCATTGCGATTACCATAGCTTCAATCTTTATTATTGCTGGCTTGGCTTGGCTACTGAACAGATTTCAAGAATTTAAGATTTGCCCGATTTGCACAGGAGTATTTGGCACCTGGTTTTGGATGCTTGTTGTTAAGTTTTTAGAATATGAAGTTGATTTGATAATTTTAGCCATGCTTATGGGCGGATCGGTTGTCGGTGTCGCCTATCAGATTAAAAGAGTCAAGAAAATACTTTTTATTCCAATTGGTTTTGTTGCAGTTTACAGCATTATTTTTTCTCGGTGGGCTTTGTTTTTTGTGTTTTTGACTATTTTAGCTATTTTGGCGATTGAGCCTGCTGTAAGTAAAAATGGCGGAAGAAAAACTATTGTCCCCAGAAGCTCAAAAGCGAAAGAATTAGAAGAAAAAATGAAAGATTGTTGTTAAGTTAAAATAAAATTAATTAAACAAAAACTATGAAAGAAGAAATTCAAAAATATTTTTTACCCGTGAGCATTTTAATTTCAGCAATTTTGATTGCAGGCGCCTGGGTTTATACCGCCAAGTTGAAAGTTCCCAATGTTGCGCAAGAATCGGCGACGTCAGTTAAGACAGAGGCGTTTGAAGAACAAACGGTTGATCAAAACCTTGTTTTGCCTTCAGAAGGAGTGGAGTTGCCGGTTATTTGGGGTAACTTAGGGGCTCAAATGGTAAAATCCGGGGTGATTGACAGCCAAAAGTTTGAAGACCTTTATTCCCAGAGAGGAGGCCTTAGCGAAGAAGACGGAAAAATCCTTGATGGCGAGAGTGGTGAAAAACTCAAAATGACTCCTCAAAATTCCGGATTCTTGCTCAATATGCTCTGGGCATTGGGCTTTGGCAATAAAAATGAGATTTTAGAAAAAGGTCCCATAGCAACTTCCAGCACCGATGTTGGAAGATTTGCTTCTACCGGCGGCTGGTCTTTGGCAAAGGGCGATAAAATGAGTCACTTTAGCAATCATCGTTTTGTAAACTTAACGCCAGAACAGCAGCAGCTTGTAGAGAAGGTGAGTAAAGGGATATATAGACCTTGTTGCGGCAATTCAACTTATTTTCCTGATTGCAACCACGGCATGGCAATGCTGGGACTGATTGAACTTATGGCCTCGCAGGGAATTTCTGAACAGGAAATGTACAAGACAGCGCTTCAAGTAAACTCTTATTGGTTTCCTGATACTTACTTAACAATTGCCCAGTACTTAAAAGATAAAAAGGGAATTTCTTTTGACAAAACAGACCCCAAAGAAATTTTGGGCGTTAATTATTCAAGCGGTTCTGGTTTCAGCAAGATTCTTCAGGAAGTGGAACCGGTTCAGCCCAGCGGAGGTGGTGGCCGTTGCGGGGTATAAAGGCCGAAAATAAATATTAATTAAAAAATAATTAAAATATGCAATTAAATAAATCAAAATTTGCATTAGCGGCCGCTTTTGTAATGGGTGCTTGGTCTGCCATTTGCGCAGTTTTGGTTGCCATAGCTCCAGATTTGACGCTTAAGCTCTTTAGCTGGATGGTTCATCTGGTAAATCTTGAAGCGGGTGTAAAATTTCCCGAAGTGATATATGGAATTGTTGAGGTCTTTTTACTTACTTATGTGACTGCCTATGTATTTGCCTGGCTTCATAACCGCTTTGTAGAACCAACCGCCCGATAGCAAAATAAAAACCCTTTGGTTGCCAAAGGGTTTTTGTGGTAAAATTAATTCAATGTCTGATGTTGTTCTTTTACAAATGAGTTTTTCCGTTTTGCTACCCTAAACCGGGTTTTAGAAAACCCTAAGGAGACGCAGCAATGAGAATCACAGAAGTCCGCATCAAGCTTGTGAACGAAGATGAAAAGGGACGGTTGAAGGCGTTTTGTTCAATCGCCTTAGATGATGCTCTTGTTATCCACGACCTGAAAATCATCAATGGTTACAAGGGTATTTTTGTAGCAATGCCCAATCGCAGGATTATTGACCATTGTTTGAAATGTGGTTGTAGCAACCACTTGCTTGCTTGTTTTTGTAATCAGTGCGGGGAGCGAATTTATGGCAGCCGTATTATTTACGATGCCAACGGACGCGGCAAACTATACGCTGATATTGCTCATCCCATTAGCTCGGCTTTTCGTGAAGTGATTCAGTCAACCGTGTTAAAGTTCTATAACGAAGAAAAAAAACTCTCTGAGCAGCCGGGTTATGTGTGCCGTTATGACGATTACTTTCAAGTGAATCAGGCGCTTTAAAAAACAAAGGAGCCTATTGAGGGCTCCTTTTTGATTTTTGTCAATTGCTTAGCAACACTTGCACATTCCGGACTTGTCCGCTAATTTCATAAGACCAGCGGCAATGACAAGAATCGGCCAGGCAAGGGCTACAAAATCAGAAGTGAGAACACCCAATGTTTCCAACAAAAAGGTTAAACCGAATAATACAACCAGCACCGGTATAATTTTATGATGGGGGCATTTACACATATTTTGCATATTTTCCATAATAGATGATAATTAATTATTATGAATAATTTGACCTTTGATATATTTTATCAAAAAATAACTACAAGGGGAATATGAAAAGGCATTTTAACAAAATTTACTTGCACCACAAGAATTTTTGGTCAAGAGATAAAGTTTTATTATTATTTACAAGTTTCCTTTTTCTTTTGTTGGCGTTGGTAGTGCAGAGCTACACCAATGATTATGTTGACTATGTGGTTAGCACGCCGGTGGGGGATTTGCTTTTAAACAATTTGCCGACAGTCAATGTCGGTTTTTTGATAATTGAGGGAGTTTTGGTTCTTACTCTGATTGTTATCTTTTTGCTTTTGATGTTTCCCCAATATATTTTTTTTACCGTTAAGGCCTTGGCTTTGTTTATTATTATCAGGTCATTTTTCGTCAGTTTAACTCATTTGGGAGTAAACCC
>CAZBAA010000008.1:8946-14950 GCA_964490095.1 uncultured Candidatus Saccharibacteria bacterium | reverse complement strand
ACTCTACAAGATTATGGGGGCAATACGGTAAGGCTCGGTGATTTTTCTGAAAAACCGCTTATTATAAACTTATGGGCTGCGTGGTGTACTTTTTGCAGGAAGGAACTTCCAGATTTTGCCGCTGCCCAGAAAGAGTTTGGAGATAAGGTGGTGATCATTGCAATGAACAGGTTAGAAACGGGGGAAATCGCCAAACGATACAGCGACGAATTGGGAGTTACCGATAATATTGTATTCTTACTTGATCCAACAGATTCTTTTTATCAATCCATTGGCGGGTTTTCTATGCCAGAAACTATTTTTGTTGATAAAAATAGAAATATTATTAAACACAAAAGGGGAATCATGGATATCAATGAAATACGTCAGGAAATCCAAACCCTAATTTCTTTATAATATGGTAAAAGAAATAGAAAAAAATAATACTAATACCATATACCAATGTGAAGAGTGTGGATTTTGGTACAAGGACAAAAAAACTGCTGAGCAATGTCAGGCTTGGTGTGAAGAGTACAAAAGTTGTAATCTCGGAATTATTAAATATGCAATAAAAAAATGAAAACACACTCAAAAGATAAATTAGATTTTAATTATATTATAGATGGAATTTATATTGGCACTAATAAGTGTTGCCAGACCCATTTTGATGAGAGTTTGTTAAAACAAGGCATTAGTGTGGATATTTCTTTGGAAGAAAACCAGCTTGATGCGCCATTCGGAGTGGAATTTTATGCATGGATTCCCGTGAAAGACAATACTGCTCCGACAAAAGACCAGTTTGAATTGGGAGTATCTCTGCTTGAGAAGATTGTTTTACTGAAAAAGAAAGTATACGTGCATTGCAAATATGGTCACGGCCGGGCCCCGACTTTAGTTGTTGCATATCTCATAAAACAAGGGAAAACAGTAGGTGAGGTTATTGAATTTGTTAAGTCAAAAAGGCCTGTTGTTCACTTGGAAGATGTTCAAATTAGGGCGTTAGAAGAATTTAGTAACGAATATAGCAATAAGTAATATGGATTACTCTTTGATAATTCCAGCATTCATAGCCGGATTGTTGACTTTCCTAGCGCCTTGTACTTTGCCGCTTGTTCCGGGCTATCTTGGATTTATCAGCGGAGTTTCGTTAGACGACTTAAAAGACCCGGCAAAATCAAGAAAAGCTCATTTGAAAATATTTTTAAACGGGCTTTTCTTTGTTATTGGTTTTAGCGCGATTTTTATTGCTTTAGGAACCTTGGCTGGTTTTGCCGGTAGGGGACTGCTTCAATATAGATTTTGGCTGTCACGTATCGGAGGTGTCTTTGTCATTATATTCGGACTTTTTATGATGGGTATTTTAAAGTTTGATTTTCTACGTAGGGAAAAGCGCATAAGAGTACCCTTAATTTTTGAGCAAGGTAAACCTCTAAATTCCTTTATATTAGGTTCTACATTCGCTTTCGGTTGGACTCCATGTGTTGGGCCCATCTTGGGATCGATTTTAACCTTGGCAGCGGTATCAACCACCGCTTGGCAGGGGGCAATATTACTTTCTGTTTTTTCTTTGGGCTTAGCCATTCCCTTTTTAATTATTGCTCTTACTGTCAATGAAGCATCAAAGCATTTACACAAAGCATTAAAATATATTCATGTACTATACTTCATAAGCGGCTTATTCTTGGTTTTCATTGGCACTCTTCTCCTTACAAACTCAATGGGTCTTTGGATATCTTATTCCTATCATTTATTTGACTTTATTAATTATGATAAACTACTCGATTACTTATAATTGAAATTGCAGGAATAGTCATAATCTCAGTTCTAACGTTGTCCACGATGCCTCGTTGACATCACTGAGATTTGTTTTTAGGGCTTTTTTTGTTTGACTTGGCATAGTAAAAGTGTTAGAAAAATGTATTAGCTCGTTTACAATTTGACCTTTGAAAAAGGAGGTGGTAAATGCCACTTACAGCGGAATTGTTAGAAAGGTTGTTGAATGAATTTGGGGTTAAAACAGAAGAGTGGGGCAAGGGAGAGGCCAAAACGGTCGATGATTTTTTTCAGGAAATTTTACAAGGCGAAAGCTATTTAAGAATCGATGGCGATGGAATCTTTCGCATGGTGGAAATTGTCAGGATGCTCGTTTACAAAGCTTTAGCTCCTGAAATGTATCTGTTGGAATGGGGACAATATCTTCCCGATGGCAGGTACAGAGAGCGCAAACAGCATCCCGGCGGCAAGATAAAAAGGGGGGAGTTTCCCGAACAAGCTCTTTTGCGCGAGGCGAAAGAAGAGTTGGGCATAGATAAGCAACACCTTTGTGAGTTATCTACTTTACCCTCAAGATTTGAAAGCAAGCCGAGCAGGTCTTACCCAGGATTTCTCAGTTTGTACATTATTCACGACTTTAGGATGGTTGTGTCAAACGAGGCGGAAATCTGCCAGCAAGATGAGTTCATCAGAACTGAAGAAGACGGCACAAAGCTCGTTTTCAAATGGGTGAATTAAATTGTTTGTTAATCCTACTTAAAACAAGTAGGATTTTTTATTTTAGGCAATTTTTTGATATAATCTATAATTATGAAAATACTTTTTATAAGTTCGAATTCGCCAGAATTAAGCATTGGAGGCATTGAGAGGCATATTAAAAATTTGATTGACTATTGCATTAGCAACAACAAAGAGTCGGTTTTTTTGTTTGCATTATATAAAAAGGAAAGCACGGAAAAAATAAAGAATGTTAAGATTAATAAATAAGATTTTATTAATCTTAACTATAAAAAACTTTTTAATAAAAAACAAACACCAAGGCCAGAGATTAAGAAAAAATCAAAAGATTTTTTTAATTTTGTCAAAAAGCTCATTAAAGAAGAAAATATAAAGGCCATTAACGCGCAGAATTTTCAGATCGGGCTTCCGCCTATTTATTGCCTGATGCTAAATATGATTTGCTTTTTAGAAAACATACCGATGATTTTAAGAATGCATTCTTTCTTGAAAACAGACATGCAAAAATCTCTGGTTAACGATTTGTCTTGGGAAAAAATATTGTGTGTGAGTAAGAGCGTGGCCGGTGATTGTTTTAGCAAAGGCATTGGCATAGACAGAATGCATATTCAGTATTTGGGGGTGAACAGAAGAGATTTCAGGCCTTTCTTGGACAAATCGTGGCTGAAAAAGCAATTAGGTTTACCGGACAATATTAAAATTATTTTGCATGCTTCGCGTATAATTAGCGGCGGTAAGGATATTTTAAAAGAGAAAGGGATCATCACTCTTTTAGAATCATTTTCTCAAATAGTTAATAAAGACCCTTCTATTAGATTGGTAATTGCAGCAGCTACCCCTCCAAAACATCTTAAATCAGAATTTCATTATGCTTTAGATAGAATAAAGGGATATGCTCAATTACACAATATCGAGGGAAAGATATTCACGAAAGAATTCAGGCTTGAGGATATGCCCTTGGTTTATAACGGAGCTGATGTGTTTGTTTTGGCCTCCGAAAACGAAACTTTCGGCCAAGTGTATATAGAAGCAATGGCTTGCGGTGTTCCTGTCATTGGCACGAACGTAGGAGGCGTACCAGAAATAATTACAGACGGATTCAACGGTTTTCTTGTAGCCCCAAATAATCCTAGTAATTTATCGCAGAAGATCGAAGAGTTGCTTAACAATGAACAGATCAGAGGCAGTTTTTTAGAAAACGGGTTTAAAACAATAAGGAGAAAATTTTCTTCGGAAAGACAATTTGGTAATATATTTAGCTATCTGAACAAATTAATCAGCAGAGAAAATTGAGTTTTTAAGCCGAATATAAGAATAGGGAATCTTGATACAATTAGATATGGTGGAAATAACAAAAAAAGACAATAGAAAATTATATAAATGCGAGGAGTGCAGTTTTGTTTATAAAGATAAAATTTGGGCAGAAAAATGCGAAACGTGGTGCAAAGAACACCATACCTGTAATGTGGAGATTACTGCTCGCTCGGAAAACAACGAACAATCTTAAATATGAATATCGCGGTTTTCAGAATTCATATTGTTGACAAGAAATTGATATAGTCATAAAATGGCGGAAATGCACTTTGACATTAAAGCTTCTGCAAAAACTTCAAAAAGGAGTAAATGATGAGTTCTCAGAGTCAGTTTCTTTCCAATGTTTCTGCAACAGATTTTGAATTTTTTAGATACCTAAAACCTTGTGTAGGTGCAAAAAGCGCCAATGATTATCGCCAGGCTTTTCAAACCAAGGCCATGAGAGTTGACAAGTGTGCTGACGGCATTCTTGACAATATCAATTTGGAAAAGTTCCCCAAGGTAGGAGATTTCGTCTTGTGGTTTCTTCGGTCAAGGCATTGGGTTTTGAAGAGGGAGCTACACTTCGCGAAATCTTTGCCAGAGCTGAAGAACGAGGATTGCGGCCTTGCCCAAGCTGGGTCGGTCCGGAATTGCGCTTGCAATACGAAAATCAACCTAAGGGCGAATGGTTGTTCATAGCTATGGAGCCATTTCTTGGTTCTAATAGCCAAATTAGTTTATTCATAGTGGAAAGCTATTTTACTGTTGGGTTGTGGCTTTGTGCCTGCCGTAGAGAAATTGACTTTATTTGGAGCGGCTCTAACTCTTTTGTTTTTGTCTTACCCAACGGGTAGTTCTTAATCAACCAAACCCTCAATACAAAATTGTAAAGAGGGTTTTTATTATATAACAATATATTATAATTATTTTATCAGTATAATGAGAAAAGTTTTAAAAGAAAGTTTTTTTAATAGAGATACTAAGATTGTAGCCAAAAAACTTTTGGGTAAGTTTTTAGTAAGAAAAATTGGTGGCAAAGAAATTTCGGCCATGATTACAGAAACAGAAGCTTATGATGGCCCGTATGACTTGGCTAGCCATGCTTCAAAAGGCAAAACCTTGAGAACAAGAGTAATGTTTGAAAAGCCCGGCCGTTTTTATATTTATCTTTGTTACGGAATATACTTTATGCTAAACGTGGTTGCCCGCGAGAGAGATTGGCCGGCGGCTGTTCTTATCCGTAAAGTTGAGCTAGAAAGTATACGGCTTGATGGTCCCGGTAAAATCACAAAGTTTTTTATAATCGGCAAAAAATTGAATGGTAAATCAGCAAAAAAATCAACCAACCTTTGGTTTGAAGACAGAGGAGTAAAAATACCCCAATCTAAAATTAAAAAATTGCCCCGCGTTGGCGTAAATTACGCCGGTCCCATTTGGTCGTCTAAAAAACTCCGCTTTAACTTATAAAAAATCTTGATACAATTAAATATGGTAGAAATAATAGAAAAAGACAGTAGAAAACTGTATGAATGTGAGGAGTGCGGTTTTGTTTATAAAGATAAAATTTGGGCAGAAAAATGCCAAGCGTGGTGCAAAGAACACCATACTTGCAATGTGGAGATTACTGCTCGTTCAGAAAACAACAAGCAATTTTAGATTATGATTGTTTTTACGTTAATTGGAATATTTTTAGTGGCTTTCTTTTTAAACCTGTTGTACGAAATGTCTCACAGCCCTTTATACAAGACTTGTCTAAATATGCCGTTGCAAAAATATGTTCCACTTATCATAAGGGCGAGTTTTTACGATGGCCTTTGGATAATTCTCATTTATTTAATAATATATTTGTCATTTGGAAACAAGAATATATTCAGCAATTATTTCCAAATAACAGCGTTTTCTGTCATAAGCATAGTTTCTGCTTATCTTTGGGAATTGTATTCAATCAAAAATAAAAGGTGGGAATACTCTCCAAAAATGCCGCTTGTTTTTGGAGCAGGATTAACTCCAACTTTTGAGATATTTTTAACCGGGCTAATATCTTTTTGTATAATTTTTTTATTATGACTTTTCCCAATTGTGTTATAATAAAAGCACTACAATTGACATTAAAATAATATGGAATATGCTCCCATTCCTCCCAATGACGAGGAAAGATTAAAAGTTCTTCATTCAAAAATATTTTAGACACTCCTTCAGAGCCAAGGTTTGATAATTT
>CAZBAA010000008.1:6355-8936 GCA_964490095.1 uncultured Candidatus Saccharibacteria bacterium | reverse complement strand
GGCGATTGCCATAGTGTCTAACATTGATGACGACAGGGAATGGTTTAAGTCCTGCCAAGGGTTAGATATCAAAGAAGGGCCTAGAAACACTTCTTTTTGCGGCCATGCTATGCTGGCTAAAGATATTTTTATTATTGAAGACGCTTTGCAAGATGAGAGGTTTAAAGACAATCCCAAAGTAATAGACAAACCCTTTATAAGGTTTTATGCAGGTTATGCTTTGTACGATTCATCAGGTTCACACGTACTCGGAGTTTTTTGCATTAAAGACACAAAGCCCAGAAAATTGTCAGTTTCTGAAATAGGAGCTTTTTTGGACATTGCCCAAAAAGTTCAAATAGAGCTCAATAAGGACATTTAATTTTCGAGATTCTATCAAACCGCCAAAAGTGGTATAATGTGGTATGAGCCATAATATGCATTTTGGAGAGCATTTAATGATTGATGGGTACGGCGGCCTTTTTGAGAAGCTAAATGACAAAGAGCTTGTTTTGAAATGTTTGGATGAATTACCCGGAAAGATTGGAATAAAAAAATTAGCAGAACCCTCTGTATACCGAGCATTATCTAATAACAAAAAAGACCCTGGTGGCTGGACGGGGTTTGTTGTCGTTCAAGAAAGCCACATAAGCATTCACACGTTTCCCGCGAGGGGTTTTGTGAGTGCTGACGTGTATACTTGTAAAAACGGACTCGACACAGAATTTATAATTAACTATTTTAAAGATACCTTTAAATTGCAGGATATAGAGCAAAATTTCATCAAAAGAGGCACCCGTTACCCACCAAATAATATTTTTTAAATATGGACAAAAAATCAAAAGTATTACTAATTATTTTCTTTATTCTAATCGCTGTGTCTATAGCTATGACTTTTTATAGAACAATGATTATAAAAGATTATCAGGTCATTGAGGAGGAAATATGACAAATGGAGAAATACTAGGAATCATTGCCGGTCTTTTATCTTCCTCTTCCTACTTTTTGTACATATTTACAACTATTTTTGGAAAAACCAAACCAAACAGAGTCACATGGTGGATACTTACTCTTGTTGGATTTATGATTGCTTCTAGTTATTATGTTAGTGGAGCTAGAGCAACAATATGGGTAGCTGTAAGTTATACGCTAGGCCCTTTTATTGTTGCAATTCTTTCTTTAAAATATGGGGAAGGTAACAAATGGGAGAAATTAGATAAATGGTGTTTTACAGTTGCTATAATAAGCATACCAATTTGGTACATTTCTAAATCAGCGATTCTCGTACTTATAATAAATATATTTTTGGATTTTGTGGCATTAGTCCCCACAATTAAAAAATCCTACCTACGGCCACAAAGTGAGGATAAGATTGCTTGGACTCTTGAGTCTTTTTCCGGTATTCTTAATATATTAGCGATAGAAAAATGGGTGTTTGCTATTGCTTTCTATCCCGTCTACCTCTTCGTCATTAATGGTGTCGTTACTTTATTGTTATACAGGCCGTCATTAAAAAAAATTAAATAAAAAATTTATGACAGAAAATCAATCTGAAGAATTTAATAAAAAAAATACTTATATTGGAATATCGAAAAAATCATATGGAAAAACTCATTTTGCAAATAGAAATTTTAAGAAAGGTGAAATCGTAATGGTTGGATTCGGTAAGATTATTGACCATCAAACGCCGCATATTTCTGTTCAGATTGGCGTGAATAAACACTACTTGCCTAAAAGTTGGACCGGAAGATACTGGAACCATTCCTGTAGTCCCAATACTTATATGAACACAATGGTAGACGGATTTCCAAAATTAATTGTATCAAAATCAATAAAATGTGGAGAAGAAATTACTTATTCATACTGGATGAGTGAGTTTAAATGGATAAAAGATGCAGACGAAAGTACAGTAAAATGTAAATGTGGTAGTAAAAATTGCAGAGGGAAAATCTTGTCTTTTTCTCAATTATCAAAAGCAGACCGAAAAAAAATAGTCACAAAAAAACTTTGTTCAAGATATTTATTAAAGCTATAGTTCAACTTTTTAGTCTGAAATCTTATTAATTTTATAATGACTAAGAATAAAACAGGGAAAGTTTATAAAACTATAATAAAATATTGTAAAGAAGAAGGGTATATAAAAGCTCTTAAAAAGAGTTTAATCACAACAGAAAGTAAAAAAAAAAAAAAAAAAAACATTAATAATATCGGTCTTGCTGTTCTTGATTCAGTGCATTGTGTCTATGATAAACATCGAACAGATTTTTTCCTAAATTGTATTAATAAAATAGTCAAAAAAGGCGATATAGTCATTGAGGCAGGGACTGGTACTGGAATTCTTTCTATCATGTCTTCTGTGAAGGGCGCCCATGTTTATAGTATTGAGCTTAATAAAAAAATTATCTATTTAGCTAAAAAAATTATTTCTCTTTTTTCGAAAAAAAAGGTTATTAATGATGATTCTATAGATCTTATACAAAGTAATGCTATTAAATATAAGCCATCCCAGAAAGCCAATATTATTATTAGCGAGAATATTTATACAGGAATCTTTTATGCCAAACAGGTGCATATAATGATTCATTTATCCAGATCTCTTACA
>CAZBAA010000008.1:601-6345 GCA_964490095.1 uncultured Candidatus Saccharibacteria bacterium | reverse complement strand
GAGGCGGTGTTGTTATACCATCTGGGTTGGTAATGGGTGTTATTCTTGTGCATGCAAACTTTCCTCATAAAACTGCAAAAAATGAATTATTTAATGTTATTGAATATAAAGATAAGTTATCTATATGTGATATTTCAGAAAGTATGATATATGAGAATTTTAATTTCGCAAAAAAGAATAAATTACAAGTTAATAAAAAAATTAAACTAGAAATAATAGAAGATGGTAATATTAATGGTATTCTTTTATGGAGCAAAGTAACGCTACCAGACGGAAAAATTATCGGTCGTTTTGATACTACTTTTTTAAATAATGATATTCTTTTTCCTTTAATGCCAATAAAAAAAGTAAAAAAAGGTAATATAGTAAAATTACATATTAAATATATATTTGGTTCAAAACCGAAACAGGCCATATTTAAAATACTATAAAAAAGATATATTATAAATACAATGTCTATAATTAACTATTTTTTTGCAAGTCCTGCTTTGTGTAATTTTGAAGCTCCAACATATCTTTTACTTTCCAGTAATGTAGCGCCACTTGTTCACTATTCTCATATACCAATTACTATTATCTCTTTGATACTTGGTTTTTTTATATTGTTTAAAAATCCCAAAGGATTACCAAATAGAATACTGTTTTGCTTAGTTTCAGCATTCTCTTCATGGGTTTTTTTAGATTCTATTTTTTGGGCAAGTAATAGGAGCGATGTAATTATGTTTGTATGGTCGCTTCAAATTTTATTTGAACCAATTGTTTATATAAGTGCTCTTTATTTGCTTTATCTGTTGATTAAAAAAGAAGATATACATTTTAATAAAAAGCTTCTAATCGCTTTAATTTATCTTCCTGTTATTATTTTAGTTCCAACTAAATATAGTTTATGGGGCTTTAATCTAAGCACATGTTTAAGTGAAGAATCGTCAACAATTATTTTCTTATCCTATGGAATAGAAATTTTATATGCTCTTTGGATTATTGTTTTTTCTGTAAGAGAATTTATAAGAGCGAAAACAGGTGAAGTTAAGCAACAAATAGTGTTACTAAGTACTGGTACAATACTGCTTTTGTTAGCCTTCTCATCGGGGAATATAATAAGTAGTTTCACCGAAGATTGGAGATTTGCTCAGATAGGTCTTCTCACGATGCCAATATTTATCGGATTTCTTGTTTACTCAATAGTTAAATTCCGCACTTTCAACATTAAAATTATATTAACTCAGGCGTTGGTGGTGGCTCTTTGGATTGCTCTTTTTGGGGTGCTCTTTGTTACAACAATTGAAAATGTCAGGGTTATTGTTTCTTTGACTTTGATTCTTTTCTTAATAGTCGGTATTTTGCTTGTTCGTAGTGTTCTTAGAGAGGTTAGGCAAAGAGAAGAAATAGCAAGGATGGCCGAGGATGTAAGGCGAGCTTATGTTATTGAAAAAAGGGCGAAAGAAGAACTGGAGAAGTTGGATAAAGTCAAAGACCAGTTTCTTATAATCACCCAGCACAATTTGAAGACGCCTTTGACTTCAATGATGGGGTATTCGGACTTATTGTTGAATGGCACTTTTGGCAAGCAGGGAGTAAAGACCAAAGAAGTTGTTGGGAAGATCAAGGGTTTGTCGCAAAACATGATTAAAATGGTCAATGACTTTTTAGACATGGCGCAATTTCAGTTGGGCAAAAGCGCCGTGGTTTTGAAGCCGGGTATTCACCTTGACCCGATTTTAGATGAGATAATTGAGGAATTAAGAATTAAAGCCGAGCAAAAAGGAATTTATTTGAAATTGGAGCCCTTCGGCTTCGCTCAGGGTAAAAATAAAAAAGACGTTTTAATTAGCGCTGATAGGGAAAAATTGAAAGCTGCATTGTCTAATGTGGTTGATAATGCCATAAAATATACAATCAAAGGCGGTGTTGCAATAAGTATCAAGTATCAAGCATCAAGCATCAAGGTTGAAGTAAAAGATACGGGAATTGGCATTCCTCCGGAGAAGATTAAAACAATATTTGAAACGACGTTTGAGAGGGGAGAAGAAGCCAAAAGATTGTCTATTATAGGCACTGGTGTCGGATTATATTTAGCCACTAAAATTATTGAATCTCATAAAGGCAAAATTTGGGCGGAGTCGGAAGGCGAAGGCAAGGGTTCTACCTTTTATATAGAGCTGCCATTGTCTTAGTGAAAATAGAAAATTAAGAATAACACGCTATTTTTACACATAGCGCGCTTTTTTATTATGCGGTATAATTGAGTAATATGATGGATGTTGAACCGCAAAGGTTAAAAAAGTTTCTCTTAGATGCCGAGTTGATAACCGAGGAAAAGTTTAACGAGGCGTTGAAAAAAAGCCAAAAGCTAAACAAAAATGTTGGCAGTGTTTTGATTTCAGAAGGGCTGATTGAACAGGAAAAACTGACTAAATTCCAGGCCTATCTTTTAGGCATACCTTTTGTCAATATAGGCAAAGAACCTATTTTGCCTGAAATTCTAAATATTATCCCAGAGCAGATTGCCAGAGCCCATAATATTATTGCTTTTAGGAAGCAAGATAACAACCTTGAGGTTGCCATGCTTGACCCAGAAGATTTAATAACCATTGAATTTATCAAAAAAACTGACCCGCTTTTGAAAATTCTGCCAAGATTAACGACTCCCGAAGGAGTGAGAAACGCCTTAAATCAATACCAGAAGTCCTTAGGTATGGAGTTTGCAAATTTGAAAATAGGCGAGGAGTCAATCAACCATATTAAAGAAGAAAAATTTGACGATGGCAAAAAAGAAGAATTAGCCAAGGCCGCCCAAGAATTACCAGTTATAGGAATTGTTGATACTTTATTAAAGCACGCAGTTTTGCAAGAGGCCTCTGATATACATGTTGAGCCAATGGAAAAAGAAATCGCGGTGCGTTTTAGGATTGACGGTATACTGCACAACGTTATGGCTTTGCCAATATCAATTGCCCAAGCAATTGTTGCCAGGGTGAAGGTTATTTCAAATTTAAAGCTTGATGAACACAGATTGCCTCAAGACGGCAGATTTAAGATTGAAACAGACGATTACAAATATTCGGTAAGGGTCTCGGTCTTACCTGTTTTTAACGGCGAAAAAATTGTGATGAGATTGTTGTCTGAAGACACAAAAACCCAAAGTTTGGAAAAATTAGGGTTTGTAGGGAAAGCTTTAGAAAAGATCCGCGATACTTTAATCAGGCCGACTGGAATGATATTGATTACAGGGCCTACGGGTTCGGGCAAAACGACAACTCTTTATGCAATGATGGATATTCTTAACACACCTGCTGTTAATATTTCTACCATTGAAGACCCCGTTGAATATAGAATGCCAAGAATCAACCAAACTCAGGTTAATACTACGGTGGGGCTAACTTTTGCCTCGGGCTTGAGGGCCTTGGTCAGACAAGACCCAAACATTATTATGGTTGGAGAAATCAGAGACAGCGAAACAGCCAATTTGGCCATTAATGCCGCCTTGACCGGGCACTTGGTTTTATCAACGCTTCACACCACCGAAGCTGCCGGCGCCATACCAAGGCTGATTGATATGGGCGCCGAGCCATTTTTAATCTCTTCAACTTTAAATGTGGTTGTAGCCCAAAGATTGGTGAGAAAACTTCATGGCGACAAAGAAAAATACAAGCTTAAAGCAGAACATCTTGAGAGTTTGGCAAGATACTGCGATTTGGATAGGGTTTTAAAGATATTAAAAGAAGAAAAGTTAGTAAAATCCAGCGGAACTTTAAAAGATATTGAACTTTACAAACCCAAACCATCTAAAGATTCTTCCAGCGGCTACAAGGGCAGAATTGGTATTTTTGAAGTTTTGCAGGTCAACGAAGAAATTAAAAATTTAATTGTTCAAAAGGTTCCTACTAAAGAAATTACTCTCCAAGCGAAAAAAGAGGGGATGAGAACAATAGTTGAAGATGGCTTTGTCAAAGCTGTGCAGGGACTGACTTCAATAGAAGAGGTTTTAAGAGTTATCATTGATTAAAAATGCCGGTTTATTTTTACACAGCCAAATCTTTTAGCGGACAGACAGAAGAGGGGAGTTTGGAGGCCCAAAATGAGCATCAACTTGCCCAAAAACTTAAAAGCCAGGGGTTGGTTTTGATTAGGTCGGTTTCTGAAGTAAAAAAACCTAAATTTAAATTTAATTTTTCTTTTTCCGGGATTTCTTCAACAGAAAAGATAATAATGACCAGAAATCTGGGAACAATGTTTTCTACAGGGCTGCCCTTAGTTAAAAGCTTTGATATTTTAGCCGCCCAGACAAAAAATAAAAATCTCAAAAATGCTTTGTCAGATGTGAAAGAAAGAATCAGCAAAGGCGAAAGTTTATCTGGTGCTTTGGGCGTGCATTCTGATATTTTTTCCAGCTTTTTTCAGAATATGGTTAAGGTTGGAGAGGAATCAGGAACCTTGGAAGAAATTTTTCGGATTTTGTCTTTACAGATTTCAAAAGAGCATGAGTTAAAGTCCAAGATTAAGAATGCGATGATTTACCCAATAGTTGTTTTAGTGGCTATGGTGGTTGTCGGTATAATAACAGTTGTTTTTATTCTTCCTGGCTTTAATGATTTTTTTAAAGATTTAGACGTTAATATCCCTGCTTATACCCAGTTTTTGTTTGATTTTGGAGAATTCCTTGCCAAACAATGGTACTTGATAGCAACGGGCTTCTTGTTTTTTGCTATTGTCTTCGGCCTTTTTTTAAGGACAAAAACAGGAAAACAGCTGTCAGACACTTTTTTGATGAAAACTCCTTTTGTGTCTTCTATTGTTAAAAAGAGCAATGCTGCCTTCTTGGTGCGTTCTTTAAGCTCTCTTTTTACAGCCGGCCTTCCTATTGTCAGGTCTTTGGAGATTGTTTCCGAAACTATTGGCAATTATTATTTTAAAAGGGCTATAACCGAGGCCACCAAGGAAGTTGTTAAGGGAGGCAAACTGTCCAGCTCTCTTAAGCCCTATCAAGATATTTTTCCTATCGGCGTGATGGAAATGATTGAAGTTGGCGAAGAAACCGGCAAGACCTCTGAAATTTTAAAGAAACTGGCAGATTTTTACGAAGAAGAGGCCGTCAGCGCCATAGAAAAAATATCCGTTATAATAGAACCGGCCCTGATTATTATAATGGGTTTGGCGGTTGGCCTTTTTGCTTTTTCAGTCATAGAACCAATATATTCTTTATTGCGAACAATCAGATAATTTATGAAATTATCGAGGGGGTTCACTCTTATTGAAATTATTGTAGTCATTACTGTTTTAGCCATTTTAATTGCGGTATCAATTGTTTCTTTTTATTCTATCCAAAAAAAATCAGCATTAGATAATGGCTTTGAAGAATTTGTCAGCGCCTTAAAGCTGGTCCAAAACAAAACTTTATCTTCTGAAAGTAATAGTCAGTACGGAGTTTATTTGGATTCTTCTGTTTTGCCAAACAAGTATGTGTTGTTTAAGGGCGCCAGCTATGCATTAAGAGACGTTGCCCAAGACCGTGTTTATTTTTTGCCCCAAGCAGTAGAGTTTTTTGGCATTAATCTGAATGGCGGCAATGAAATAGTTTTTGACAGATTAACCGGCGCCACCCAAAATTCTGGAGATGTTTCTTTAAGGTTGAAAGCAGATACCAGCCAAACCAAAACCGCTTTTATATCAAATATTGGCGCAATTGGTTTTAGCGCGCCGGCAGCTTTATCAGACGATAACCGAGTTAAAGATTCTAGTCATTT
>CAZBAA010000008.1:0-591 GCA_964490095.1 uncultured Candidatus Saccharibacteria bacterium | reverse complement strand
TGATTACAGCAGGCCTATTGATGTTGACACTGAAAGCTTGATATTAAATTTCAACAATGGTCAAGCAATGCAATCAATTCCAATAAACCAATATCTATCTCTAGGCCAATTTGATTGGTCGGGAACCGTTGATGTTGGTGGAACAAATCAGACAATAAGAATTCATACTTTGAGATTTAATAGTCCAGATACCCAATTTAGCGCGCATAGAGACAGGCGATTTAACGATAAAGCTCTGGAGATTACAGTTTCTGGCGATGGTTCCGGAAATGTGGTGCAGTATTCGGCAAACGGTTTGACTACTAATTTTACGTCTATTTTTGTTTCAAATTTTGCCTGGCAATAATACTATGAGAAATGGCTTTATTACATTAGATATTTTAGTGGCAGTTGTGATTATTAATGTTGCTTTTCTTACTCTTTTGGGCATAAGCGCAATGTCTTTGAATTTTTCTTCTTCAATAGCAAAAACAATCCAAGCAGATGCCTTGATAAAAGAAGAAATTGAAGCAATAAGATCTTTTCGCGACGGAACCGATTGGTCTTTAGACGGCTTGGGCGCAGTCAACAAGGGCAGCAGTTATCATGCTT
>CAZBAA010000007.1:16020-16425 GCA_964490095.1 uncultured Candidatus Saccharibacteria bacterium | reverse complement strand
CTCAAAAACAAATTGATATTTACAAATACTGCAAGGGTTTTGAATATGCCAATTCCAACGCCTATAGCCAATGTCAAAATATTTGTCCAGAAACGTTAAAAGATAAAACTTGTTATCAAGGGTGCAATGAAAAAGACCCAAAAAAACAAACACAATGCTTAAAAAACTGTTATGACAACCGCGAGTGCCCCGCTGACACCAGTTCATTTTCAACCTTTAAGGATTGTGTGCAGGGACTCGGCCAGCAATGTTTAAATACGTGTACTAACAAATATTCCGGCTCCCAAGAGGAGCTTCAAAAATGCCAAGAAAAGTGCGGTAAAGATTCAAAATGCCTTTTAGACAATGAAGAAAAATGCACGGTTGACTTCCAACAATTAAAGGCCTGCACAGACAGCTACAACG
>CAZBAA010000007.1:14963-16010 GCA_964490095.1 uncultured Candidatus Saccharibacteria bacterium | reverse complement strand
CCCGACAACTTGCAAAACTGTATTAGTAATTCTTTTATGTGCAAGTACGGTTCTGACGAATACGCAGGGTACCCCGACTGCACAAAAACGGCACAGGAACAATACTCATCTCCTTTCCTTTATAAAAAACCCGACGACCAAAGGTGTAAAAATCCTTATGAACCGACTGGCGCCGGACAAAACTGCCTGTCTCTCTATCCGGAAATCGCCAAATGCCCAACTGCTTCAGAATGTCCCAAATGCCCCTGTGGAATTGTAGATGAAACGGTAAACCTTGATTCTAGCGAAAGCGGTGGCGGAAGTTCAATAAAAATTTTGGAATATCAAATTGTTACAGGGACCTGCAACGAACTCTCTTATAACGACGACCCTCTAACTTTTTATTGCCAGCAAAACTGGTGGCTTAAAGAAAACAAAGCGGAGGAAAAAAGATCTACTCCAATAGGGAAAGAGCGAATCTGTTCTAAAGAAGATGAAATTCCAGTTGGCCAAACAGTTGACGACTCCGAAAAATGGGCCAATGGATTTATCAAAAACATTGATGATTTTACCAAAACAACCGAAGAAATGATACAATACATAAAGAAAATAGTGGAAGAAAGAAATTACTGCCAATGCGACAGCACTTGTGAAGAAGGCCGTCCTTGTTCTTCAGATTGCCAATATGTGCCAGCCACAGACAGTGAACCTGCCTCTTGCGCTGTAGCACCGTGTGTCGGCATTTCTTGCCAAAAAATAATTAATTTGCTTAGAGGAGGAGCCTCTGAAAACTGTCCTGTAGAAAAAAACGGCATATTTTTTTATTATGATAAAATATATAAAGGGTTTAAAGAATTTTACAAGTTTGTTTTAGTAGACGGCCGAACAGATATTTTAAAAGAATTATCTTATTCAAGAAAAAAAATGGACGAATCCAGTACTATCCAAACCAACTTTGGTAAAGAAATAAAAATACTAAGCTGTGAAAGGGCTAAAGACCAAATTATATCCCCTATCATAGAAGGAACAGCCAGAGTGGGAAAAGAAAGTATAAAATCTTATTGCTAC
>CAZBAA010000007.1:0-14953 GCA_964490095.1 uncultured Candidatus Saccharibacteria bacterium | reverse complement strand
TTTAGGAAAAATTTTGAAAACCCAAGAACCTATGGCAGATAATTGGTTCGCCTGCGAAGAAAGAAAAGGTGTTATTGAGGAAAAAGGAAATTAATAAATAAGAAATGGTAAAAAAAAATAAGTTACTTTTATTAGGCCTTCTTACAGTATTTGTTCTACTGTTTTTGTATACTGGCTACTCTTCTGCTCTTGAAGTCAACCCAGATTACTATCCTGATATACCATTCGTTAAAAAAATAACAGAAAGCAGCGAATTGCCTGATTTTGTTGCTTATTTTTTTGGTTTAGGAGTATATTTAGCCGGGATTTTAGCTGTCATCTCTTTAGCCATCGGTGGTATCCGTTTAATAACGTCAGCTGGAAACCCAGGAGCTGCGGGAGACGCAAAAGAAAGAATTATAGGAGCTGTTCTGGGCTTAGTTCTTACCGTATCCTCAATCATAATTTTAAGAACTATCAACCCTGTTTTTATAGAACCAACGCTAACTCCCCCGGGTGAAGGAATAGGGGTTTTTTACACCAATGGCTATGAAAATGTATCCGCCCCAGACAGCGTATCAGATACATCAAACGTCCCAAATGGTTTTAATAACCTACTTTATAAATGTTCCGAAAAGGGGCCTGGCGGAGGACCCACTCTTTTGGTTTGGAAGTTTCCTGAAAAGAATTTCGGTGGTTACAAAAACACTTCCGTAGAAAAAGTGCTTTGTGGCGGCGGAACAGAACTTGACGGCACGTTATCTTTTAAATGGAGTTTTGAAACACCGGGAGTTTATTATTTTATTAAAGAAGGATGCACCGGCTTTATGTCTAAAGCCAATTTTGAAAGCTCTCGGCAAATAGAAGAACCTTTTAGAAGCGAAATGAGATCGGTTCAAATTATCAACGATACTGTAAATAATATTAATTATGGCGCCGTCTTACATAAAGAAATAAACTTAAGGGGCGATTGCAGTTTACCTTTTGATATACCTACTGGGAAAGAAAGGGGCTGTTTGAATAAAACTCTTTTTCCGGCGTCATCTGTAGATATTTTTGTGTCTAACCGAGACAATCCGGGAACTTCCGGCAACGGCCTAGTTTTCTATAGTAGAGACTTTGGATATAAAACGGGGGCCAACGCAGGATACTTTGAGTTGACCCAAAAAGACATTAAAGACGGCTGGATAGGGAAACCAAATCAAATAGACTTTAGTAATAGTTATAATTATGTCAACGTACCAGAAGGAGAAAAGACATTGTGCACATATTTCACAGAGAATGTTAAACAATGCGGGGGCTCAATAAAAATTCAGGGAAATTATTTAGTCGCTCTTTACGCAAAACAACTTCAAAGCCAAAACCTATATTGCCAAGTTTTCTTCAAAGACGTAGCCAACTTAAAAGAAGAAGAAGTAACTGCAGTACAGGGTAGAGAATTGGAGTTAATACATATAATACCTATAAAATAACAATGAGCCGTAAAAAAAAACTGCTGATCTTCTTTATCGTGCTTACAATCCTTTTTTACGGCTTCAATTTTGCTGCTGCACTAGAAATCGAATATCCTACGCTGTCAACCGGGGCAAATATAACACCTACTACCCCTTTACCTGAATACCTAAAATATGTATTTGATTTTGGTATATTTTTGGGCTTCTTTACTATTTTCTTGTCTTTGGTTATCGCAGGTATATTATATTTATTATCACCGGCTATACCTAATGCACTAGAGATAGCAAGAGATCGAGTTTCCGGTTCAGTCACAGGACTGCTAATTTTAACAACTCTTTATCTGGTTATCACTACTATTAACCCACAACTAAAATTCTTTAAACTTGACGAACCAGATGTTATCCCTCCACCCCAAAACGCAGAAAAACAAGCAGGTGTTTACATTTATAATCAAAGTAATTGTTCTCCTCCTGTACCAGAACAACCACATATCACAAGTATCCCACACTTGGGCGCGCTGGCAAATAGAGTAAACGCTGTTGATATTGTACAGCGCCCCAGCGAAAACCTTTATTATGTTTCTATTTTATATGACTCGCCGAATTTTTGGGGTAGATGTCAATACATTCATCCTAAAAAATCATGTGTCCCGGTAACATTCCCCTCTGTATCGGCATCAATTTACCAATATAACCCTTACCCGAACGATGAAGGAGTAATATTTTACAGAAAATCTTTTTATGACAGTGAGGGTGGCTTGTATAAGGTACCGAACTCCGAAATTCAAACCGAATCAGGACGGTTATATACCGCAAAGCTTTCCGAGTTGAAATTTAACGGCGTCCCCGAAAACGAACAAGATTGCGTAAAATGGGACACAAAAGGATCTTGCACAGACAGAAAACCGCCAAGTTTGGCAGGCGAAAATATTTCTTCTGTAGAAATAAAAGGTGATTATGTTGTTTTGTTTATGCATTTTAATGAATTATTAGATAAAAAAGAAGGTCCGTGGTCTTTTTGCCAAATATTCCCAACAGAAGATGACGTAAACAGGGAAGGCCCAAAACAAATAAAATGGGAAAGTGTAAGAAAACTAAGCACGGGAAGGTTCCCTAACTATATTGCCATCATACCAGTAAAACGAAAATAATTTTAAAAATTCCATTATTTCCTAATTAGGTTTTATTACTATATGCCTGTCAGGTCCTTCTCCCCGGCTTTCTGTTGCGACATCGGGCCTTTGCGCCAATTCGGCGTGGATAATTCTCCTTTCGTAAGCCGGCATCGGGGGGAAAACTTTTTCTTCTTTCATCAAAGAAACTTCATCGGCTAGTTCATTGGCTGTTTTTTTTAGATACTCTATCTTACTTTGCTTGTAATTGTTGATGTCTAAATTCAAATAAAAAACCTTCTGAGTTTTTTTAGTTGCTATTGCTCTTAAAAGACGCTGAATTTCAAAAAGCGTTTGCCCTTTTTCCCCAATTAAAATTTGCGGCTCTGGTAAAGTTATATTTAAATTAACGGTTTGTTCTTCTACGTTAGCTTCAAGCAGTGAAGGAATAATTGTCATTTTATGGAAAAATTCCCCCGCGACTTCTTTTATTATTTTAATGTCGTTTAGGTCTATCATATAACTTTGTTAACGACCGGCTGTGGAGATTTTTTTATAATAAAATACTGCTGTATTATTGAAAAAACTCCACTGACTATCCAATAGAGCCCTATAGCCGACGGTAAACTTAAAAGAATAAAAACCGTTAAAAAAGGGAAAAAATAAACCATTTGTTTTTGCATTATTTGTGACATATCAAAACTTTTACCTTGCCCTATAATATTTTTCGGCGTTAACATTTTTGTCTGAAAAAACTGAAAAATCCCGGCCAAAACAGCCATTATAAAATTTGGCTTAGATAAATCCGCTATGCCTAGAAAAACGGCATTTATTTGTCCCGGGTTTGCAACAAAACTGTATAAGTTAACGAGCTCGGCCGGATTTAGTCCCTTCCAAAAAACCATATAAAGAGCAATTAAAATAGGGAGCTGCGCAATCGCTAAAAATAAACCGGAAAAAGGATTAATCTTTTCCTGGCGGTAAAGGTCTAATGTTTCTTTAGCTAACTGCTCTTTATTGTTTTTATATTTCTTTTGGATTTCTTGAATCTTAGGCTGCAACGCCTGCATGGTTTTTTGGGAATTTAAAGCCATTACCGAAACCGGCCAAAGGATTATTCTAATTATTAAGGTCAACAGTATAACAGCTACTCCAAAATCATTTCCCGGTAAATAATTATAAAGAAAAACCAAAAAATTAAATAAAGGGTGATATAAAGAGAGGTTAAAAAAATTAATTAAAAATTCAAACATTCTATTTTCGAATTAAGCCGGTTTTTTTAAAAATAAGGTCTAAAATTTCTTTTATCTCAGAAAAACTCTTTTTTTCCAAACCGGGAAGCGCGATTAAAACTACATCCACGCCCTTCTTAATATCTTTTATATTTTGCCTTATAATACTCCTTAATCTTCTTTTAATCTTGTTTCTTAAAACTGTTTTTTTAAAAAACTTCTTAGCAGTAACAAAACCATAATGGCTTTCTTTTAAATTATTTTTTGCTATCTTTAATGTTAAAAATCCAACCTTAAAGCTTTTCCCTTTTTTGAAAAGATTTTCAAAATCCTGTTCATTTTTTAATCTGTTAATTTCAGCTAACATTTTTAACGGTCAGCTTTTTTCTGCCCTTTTTTCTTCTGTTTTTTATAACTTTCCTGCCTGTTTTGGTCTGCTGCCTTCTTAAAAAACCGTGCGTTTTTCTCCTTTTTCTTTTTTTAGGCTTGTATGTAATGCTCATGTTTTATATTTTATGTTTTATAGATATAATATGCTAGTGTATTATAAAAAACTGCCTTGGTCAAATATAAGTTTTTATTGTGCGTCTGGCTTAAATATAAATGCACAAGTTATCCCCAGCTTAATAACACTTGTGAGTAATTTGTTTTGATTTGACAAACACTTAAATAAAAGAAAAAATGGAATATTGTTGTAAATAATATTTTATTGAATAAACTATGAACAATGTTGAACTCTGGCAATCGGTTTTAGCGCAAATGCAGTTTCAAATTTCCAAGGCTAATTTTGCCACCTGGTTTAAAAACACCGAAATTATTTCAAAAGAAAATGAGATAGTAACTATTTCCGTCCCTAACGCTTTTTCTAAAGAATGGTTGAGCAATAAATACAACAAACTTATTTTGAAAATACTGCACGATATAGACGACAAAATAAAGGATTTAAATTTTATAATAAAGCCGCAAACTCAAAAACCTATCAATTTAAAAACTCCGTCGGAGAAAGACGTGATTGAAACCGAACAGTTAAAATTTGATGAGTTTAAAGTTAATAAGGAAACCAATTTGAATCCTCGTTATACTTTTGATAATTTTGTAGTGGGCTCTTTCAATGAATTAGCCCACGCAGCCGCTTTGGCGGTGGCAGATGATCCGGGACTTACCTATAACCCTCTATTTATTTATGGAGGAGTGGGACTGGGCAAAACACATCTTATTGAAGCTATTGGAAATAAAATAACCGATAACCCCAAAAAAAAGAGGGTTAAATATTTTTCTGCAGAAAAATTTGTATCCGGCATTGTTTCTGCTATAAGAAATAAGAGTATTGAAAGTTTAAAAACGAGTTTATCTTCAATTGATGTTCTGATTATTGACGATGTCCAATTTTTTGCGGGAAAAACCAAGAGCCAAGAAGAATTTTTTCACGCCTTTAACTCTCTTTACGAAAAAAACAAACAAATAATTCTTTCTTCGGACAGGCCCCCCAACGCCATCCCGGAATTAGAAGATAGATTAAAATCCAGATTCGAAGGCGGAATGATTGCCGATGTTAATTTACCAGATTACGAAACAAGATTAGTTATTTTAAAAACAAAACTTCAGGAGAAAAATATGGAGTTGCCAGAAGAAATTTTAGAGTATATCGCCACAAATGTAAAAAGAAATATTAGGGAGTTAGAGGGAGCCCTAAATAAACTTTTAATATATTTAAGAATAAATAATAATGTTCCCAATATTGAAACATTAAAAAAACTTTTAAGAGGTTTTACGTTTTCTCCTTTTGATGTTGTAAATTATAAAAAAATTATTGACATAGTTTCTAAATTTTACAACTTAGACGAAAAAAGTATTTTTGATTCGACAAGGCGTAAAGAGGTAGTAAAACCAAGGCAAATAGCAATGTTTTTTTTAAGGAAGGAATTAAAATATTCCTTCCCCGCCATCGCTAGAAAATTTGGAGGGAAAGACCACACAACTGTGATTTACGCTTATAAAAAAATTCTCCAAGATAGCGAATTAACTGAGGAATTAGAGTTGATAAAACAGAAAATCTATAGTGGATAAAAAATAATACATTTTTATAATAAAAAGAATACACTAAATATTAAATACCTAATAACATATTTTACCACATAATTTCCACAATCTTCTTTAAAAATAAAATAAGATCAAAAAACAAAACCTTAAAATAAAAAACCTAAACAATAATAACAATAATAACTTTATAAAATTATTAATAATATGAAAATTGAGGTTTTAAAAGAAAATTTTAGAAACGGTTTGAATATTGTGGAAAAAATAACTGGTAAAAATTTATCACTGCCGATTTTAAATAATATTTTAATAAGTGGCGAGAATAATCTCTTAAATTTAAATTCTACTGATTTGGAAACAGCTATAAGATTATGGATTTTAGCCAAGGTTACTAAAAATGGTAAAATTATTATTCCAGCTAAATTAATTTCTAATTTTATTTCATCCTTAACAGATGAAAAATTATTATTAGAAGTTAAAGGTTTTAATATAGAAATAAAATGTAGGGGTTTAAAAACCCAAATACAAGGGCAGAATCCAGAAGAGTTCCCTATCATCCCGGAGTTTAAAAATACAGAGGTTTTAGAAATAGATAGTAAGAGTTTTTGCCAGGGTCTTAACCAAGTGACAGATATTTCTTCTCTTTCCCAAATAAGGCCAGAAATATCGGGTGTTTATTTTCTTTTTTCTGATAACTTAATAAAAATAGTAGCCACAGATAGTTTTAGGTTGGCTGAAAAAAGCATCTCTTTAAAAACAAAACCCAATAAAAACTACTCTTTTATTCTTCCTTTAAAATCCGTGAAAGAGTTAATAAATATTTTAGGAGAAAAAGAGGGATTATTAAAAATATATTTTTCCCAAAATCAAGTGATGTTTGAATTTCCAATGAAAGAAATATCACACCCTCAATTCCAGATTATATCCCGGTTGATAGAAGGCGAATATCCGAACTATCAGGATATTATTCCTAAAAAATTTAAGACAAGAGTTATTTTAAAAAGGGATGAGTTTTTAAATCAGGTCAAAACGATTTCTTTATTTTCAGGTAAAATTAATGAGATAAAACTTACAGTAAGCAATAATAGTGAAGAAATTAAAATCTTCGCCAAAGATCCAGATATTGGAGAAAGTGAATCAACCATACCGGCTAAAATAGAGGGAGACCCAATAGAGATTTCTTTCAATCATAAATTTTTAACAGACGGCCTATTAAAAATTAAAAGTTCTGAAATTTATTTTGATTTAAGCAAAGAGGAAGGGCCTTGCGTGTTAAAACCAGTGGGAGATGCCAGTTATATTTATGTGGTAATGCCCATTAAATCAACTTCTTAGCCCTACTCTTCTGAAAGAGAAAACGACTTGCCAGATAACCAGTTTTTAACCCCTATTTCCCAGAAAAGATACTGGGCATCATTCGCCGGATTTTGAGGAGGTGGACCCAAGGGGTTTTCTCTGTCTATGTAGTACAAAATCTCATGCTGGTCCCCCGGGTTTATTCTGCCTAATAAGACGGGGTTTATATTTATTATCGGGTCTGGCGGAAAAAAGTTTTCCATAGGAGAAGTTTCTAATAATTTTTGCATAACTTTTCTCCAAATCGGAGCTGCTAACCCGATGCCGGTTTTTTTGTTTGTTGAAGAATTATCGTTGTTACCTACCCAAACTCCCACAGATGCGAAAGGGACATATCCTATCGTCCAGGCATCGTTAAAATACTGTGTAGTCCCGGTTTTTGCGGCAACTTGGTAGCCGTTAAAATATAACGCGCTGTTTAAAAAAAAAATAGGGGCTCGGGCGGAATTGTCAGATAAAATATTATTTATTTGCCTTGCTATTTGTGTATCTAAAACTTTAGTTGGTTCTTTTTTCTTTTGCTCGATAATTTTACCTTCGTTATCTTCTATTTTTAAAATACTGGCAGGCGGGGCCTTTAATCCTTCTGCGGCAAAAACACCGTAAGCAGAAGTCATTTCTAGTAATGTCACCTCTCCGCCCCCCAGAACCAAAGATAATCCGTATCGGTCGGGTGTGTTTAGGGTTGTAATGCCGAGGTCTTTAGCTGTTTCTAAACTATTTTGTAAACCCGCTAAATATAAAGTTTTTACCGATGGTAAGTTTAAAGAACCTGCTAACGCCTGGCGCAACGTAACTTTTCCCCTATAAGCGCCGTCATAATTTTGAGGATGATAACAATCCAAACCGTATGTGTCTTTAGATTGATTTGCGTCGGGGCTGCAAGAAGAGTTAAATTCGGTTTTTGCATCCCAAAGTATAGTGTCGGGAGTATATCCTTTTTTAAAAGCCGTAGCATAAACAAAGGGTTTAAAAGAAGACCCCGGCTGCCTTAAGCCCATTGTTGCTACATCAAACTTAGGGTCAAACGAACAAAGGCCTGCCGAGGTTTCATCACAGCCTTGAGGGTAAGATTTTTCAAAGTAACTTTTAGAGCCAATTAAAGACAAAATTTCTCCTGTTTTAGGGCTTATAACAACTAGACCTATATTATGCGCGCCAAATTTTTTATTTGTCTCATCGGCCTCTGCGACTACTTGTTCGGCATAATTTTGCAAGTCCCAATCTAAGGTTGTGTAAACCTTTAACCCTTTTTCTTTAAGAAAATCTTCTCCATACTTATTTTCTAGGTACTTTTTAACATACATTACAAAATGAGGGGCCTTTATGGGGATTATATTTTCGGTAAAAACTATTTTTTCTTGCCTTGCTTCTTCCAATTGATTTTTTGTGATATATCCAAGTTTTTCCATCCTTCCTAAAACATAATCTTTTTCATCTAAAAGTTTGTTTTTATTCGGTCCGTATGGCGAATAATAGCTTGGAGCTTTTATCATTGCCGTTAGCGCAGCGGCCTCAGCTAAAGAAAGGTTGCTCGCGTTTTTCTTAAAATATGTTTGGCTGGCTGCTTCAACGCCATAAATATTTCCGCCTAAAGGAATTTGATTTAAATACCATTCAAAAATTTGGTTTTTTGAATATCTTCTTTCTATTTCCAGACTTAAAACAATCTCTCTGATTTTTCTGCCGATGGTTTTTTGCCTCGTTAAATAAACAGAACGGATAAGTTGCTGGGTTATTGTAGAAGCCCCTTGTCTGGTCGATTGCAATTTAAGGTCAATTAGAATTGCCCTTACTATGCTTTCAAAATCTATACCGCTGTGTTCGTAAAATCTGGCGTCTTCAGTAGCGAGTATGGCCTGTTTTAAATTTTCTGATATTTGGTCAAAAGCAACAATCTCCCTTTTTTCGTTGCCGTAAATATCATATAAAAGTATTTTACCCGTTCTGTCATAAATTTTTGTAGATTGTATAAAGGGGCTTTCGGTGAACTTTTCAGGTCTGGGCAAGTTATAAGTGTAGTAAAAAAATAAAAATATAATGAGTAAGAACCCGGCTAAAAACAAATAAATTAAGTATTTCAAAACCGTGAGAATGACCTTCCTCTTTTTTTGATTTTTTTCTGTAATTTTTTAAGCATTAAAATAATATCAAAACAAAAGCCCCGTTTTATTAACAACGGAGCTTTTCCTTTATTTATTCTGCTTCCATTTCTTCATCGCCTGATTCTTCATTGTCATCGCCGCTCGCTTCTTCACCTAGCTCTTCCGTTTCTTCCTCTCCGTCATCATTGAATATATTGTCGTCAAAGTCGTCTTCTTGATTTATGAGTCTAGTTAAAAATTCCTCTTCCATATTTTATAGCTTATCTTCTCAACAAACGCATTTTTTATGGGTTTGCTGAAAGAAATGAAGCTTTGTTAATAAGGCCTTGCACCTATTATATTTTTTCACGAACTATTGTCAATGCTTTTTTTCCACAGCTTGTTTGGTTATAAATAAGAGTGTTTTAAAGCGGCGCAAATCGCAACGCCAAGAGCATCTGCGGCGTCATCTTTCTTTCGGTTGTTTTTTTTAAGATCAAATTTGTTTAAATTTAGGATCTCTTTTGTCATTTTTTGCACCTGTTTTTTTTCTGCTCTGCCATATCCTACAACAGTCATTTTTATTTGAAGCGGGGTAAATTCACAAGTTGGAACTTTTTTCTGCGCAGCGGCTAACAAAATAACTCCTTTCGTTTGGCTTACCGGCGTTACAGTTTTCAAATTTTTAAAAAAGAAAAGGCTCTCAATAGAAATAAGGTTTGGTTTATATTCGTTTATTAATTTTGAAACCTCCCTATATATTTTTTTTAGTTTTTCTCCTGCCGACAGGGCTTGTTCGGCGATAATACATCCGAAGTTAACAACTTCCCAGTCTCGGCTCATTTTTCCTCGCTGTTTTATAATTCCGTATCCGACAGTTGTGGAGCCGGGGTCTATGCCCAAAATAATCATATTTTTTCAGCCGCCATTTTTTAAATTTGAATAAATGTCATTAACGTCATCATTATCTTCTAACGCTTCAAAAAGTTTTTGACAAGCCTCTTTTTCTTTGTTTGGTATTTCAACTTCTTCTTTTGCGACCCAGCCTAAAAAAGCAGATTCTATTTTTATTTGTTTTTCTTCAAACTTCTTCTTTATTTTTTCTAAATCTTCAGGTTTTGTGTAAATATCAAGCAGATCGTCGCGCCAAAAAACATCTTCAGCCCCCATTTCTATCGCCAGAAGTTCTAATTCTTCTTTTATCTTGACTTCACAATTTATTACAACAGTCCCTTTTTTATCAAACATCCATTTTATAGCCCCTTCCCCCGCTAATTTGCCGCCGTTTTGATTTAATATGGTTTTTATTTCGCCCAAACTTCTGTTTTTATTATCTGTGATACCTTCAATAATGAGAGCAATTCCACCGGGGCCAAATCCCTCAAAAGAAACCTCTTCTAATTTTTCTCCAGCTAATTCTCCAGTGCCCTTTTTAACAGACCTTTCAATGTTTTCTTTTGGCATGTTAAACTTTCGGGCCTGGTCTATCGCAAGCCTTAACTTAGAATTAGTTATGGGGTCGCCTCCGCCTTCTTTGGCGGCGATGGCGATTAATCTGCCCATTTTAGAAAAGACCTTGCCTTTTTTTGCGTTGGCGATCTCTTTTTGAGCTTTAATTGTTTTAAAATGACTGTGCCCTGACATAACGGTAACTTAATGTTTACCCTTAAATTTTGTTTTGACAAACAACACAACTATGGCAGAAAATACAGTAATGGATAAAGCCGCCAAAAACAAAAACCAAGAACTCGTATTATTTATTGGCTGGCTGACTGCCGCCAAACTTTCGTCGGCTGTCTTACCATTATCAGATTTTTCAGTTTTAGGCAAGTCTTTTGCCTCCTGCTTTCCGTCGTTTTGTTTAACGGTATTTTTAGCGCCCGGACTTAAAAGCGCGCTCCATTGCCAACTTGCCTCGATTTTGTTGTAGGATTGATTTTTTGGAGCTTTATCATAAGTTATAGAGTCAACAATTGTACCGTTTGGCCAATTAAGAATTAAGCCGTCGGTTGTGTTGTTTAGGGTTATTTTTGTGTTAGGTCTTTTTAAAACTAAATAGCCATAAGCCGATATTTTTGTGTTTTGGGGTAGAGAATAAGTTGTTGTTGAACCCTCTTTATCTTTTATTGTCCAGCCAGACAAATCAATTTCGTAATTATTTGTGTTATAGAGTTCAAACCATTCTCCCGTTTCGTCTGCTCCCTCCGAAGAAGGGAGGATTTCGTTTATGAAAACTCCGCTCGGATATATTATTGCCGAAGCGGGCGCTGGTTCCGGTATCGGCGTCGTCGGGTTTTGGATTTCGGATTTCTCGCCCACGTAGGCGAGCCCTTGGTCTTTTATTTTTTGTAAAGTTTTTTCTCCTATTCCTTTAACTCTTATTAAATCATCAAGCGAAGAAAAGGGCCTTGCATCTATTATTCTTTGCGCCAGCACCGAGCCTATTCCTACTATTTCGTCCAGTTCTTGCAGAGAGGCTGTATTAATCTCCACCTTTTCCGCCGCAAAAATAAAAAGAGAAAAAAACAAAAATACAAAAATAAATAAAACCGAAAATCTTTTCATCAGATCTATTATATAATTTTCATGAACAAAATTCGAGACCAACTCGCTTTATCATGTTGCCTTAAAATAAAAAAGCGAAGCATCCGAGCTCCGCTATATTTTGGTGAGAGTTGGTATCTGTTACCAGAGTAGCAGAAAAATGCTGCCAATAATCCCTAACAGCAGGCAGGCAATAACCATAAACACACCAAATATGTAACTGCTTCTTTCCTGTTGGTCAATGTCATCCGCTATCTCCTTTAGCTTTTGCCTCTCTCTTTCAAGCTCCTCTCCGCTGTACCATTTACTGTACAGTTCTTTTGACATTCTTTTCTCCTTTCTTTCTTACCGTTGAATTACAGTTACAACAAGAAATGTAATCCATAACACTAATATTCCCATATACACAAGAGCAATTCCTCTGGTATGTGAACATCGTATTCGGAATTTTTTCCCCCTTCTTTTTGAAATTTCGGCAATTCTGTGGAATATACCATCGGTGATTCCTAAACAGAACTCCAAGTCAGAACCTCGTTTCCGAAAGGCCCTGTATAAAGAAGTTGTTCTGATTTCTACTATGATCGGAGCCGCTAAAAACAGCATTGCTACCATAAAGGTGACAACTACATTAAAGCGGTTTTCTTCATCGGCAATAGATTGGCTGTAAATCGCAAATAGCGCTGATTGGATACTCACGGCAAAGCCAACTGTGATAAAGCGAAGGCTCGCAGCAAACTTGCACCCATCAAATACCAATTTATATTCTTCCCTGTAGTTTCTCAGATTTACTTGTTCTTCTACATTCATGACTATCCCTATTAAATTGTTGAAAGAACAGATAAGTCAACTTAACAAATCGTAGCATTACTGTCAAACAAAAACCAGAGAAGTAAATCTCGGGAAATCGTTAGCTCCCTTAGTAGGTTTGAATAGATTTAAATAAGGGGGGTTTGGTTACCTTTCGGTTTGAGGCCTAAGTGTTCGTAGGCAAGGTGCGAGGCGACTCTGCCCTTAGGGGTTCTTTCAATGAATCCGCATTGCATCAAATAGGGTTCGTAAATGTCCAAAATAGTGCCCTCTTCTTCAGAACAAGCTGCCGCCAAGGCCTGTAGCCCGACCGGCCCTCCTTTGAATTTTTTTATAATTGTGGATAGAATCCTCTTGTCTCCCTGTTCAAGACCCATTTCATCAATTTCTAAGAAATGCAGGGCGTGTTCGGCTATATCTTTTGTAATTAATCCGTTACTTTTAACTTGAGCGAAATCCCGCACCCTTTTCAAGAGTCGGTTGGCGACTCTGGGAGTGAAACGCGAGCGCTTGGCAATCGTTTTTATTGCCTCTGTTTCTATCTGTAGTTCTAAAATTTTAGCCGACCTTTCAATTATTTTTTCAATATTGTCTTGTTGATAAAAATTGAGTTGAAAAGTCGCGCCGAACCGGTTTCTTAACGGAGAGGATAATAATCCCGGCCTTGTAGTGGCTCCAATCAAGGTGAACTTCGGCAGTTTTAACTCCATTGTCCTGGCCATCGGCCCTTTCCCTAAAATGAGGTTGAGTTTGTAATCTTCCATGGCAGGATATATATATTCTTCTATGGTTTTGTTTATTCTGTGACATTCGTCAATAAACAAGACATCTCCCTCCGATAAATTGGTTAAAATTGCTGCCAAATCTCCGGCTTTTTCAATAGCGGGCCCTGAAGTTATTCTGATTTGCTTTTCCATTTCCAAGGATATCAAATGGGCTAGCGTGGTTTTACCTAAACCCGAGTTTCCGTAAAGCAATAAATGGTCGGGGCTTTGGCCTCTTTGTTTAGCCGCGGTTAAGATTATCCTTATATTCTCCTTAATTTTGTCTTGGCCTACATAATCTGACCAACTTTTAGGCCTTAAGGCAGAATCTAAGACTTCATCTTCACTATCAGGTTTTTCTGTTGTATCTCTTGACATATATAATGCAAGCTGATATAATGCGGGTTATTGGTTAAAACAGCTCTGGAGTTGGAGGCTTTATATGGGTTTGTCTTAGTTTTTGGGTAATCTTGTTTCGGCTCGATTATTCCTCAGACAATTCTTTACTTATGTCCCAGACATAAAGACGCCTCCAACTCCAGAGCTGTTTTCGTCTTCTTCAACTACCCGCAAAACCTCTTGTAAAGTTGTATTGCCTTCAACAACATCAATTAAGCCCGATTGATACATTGTTACCATGCCCTTTTTAATAGCTAATTCCCTAACCGACGAAACCGGCGGGTTGGTTAAAATAAATTTTTCCATTTCAGAGTCCACTAAAAAGGTCTCAAATAAACCCTGCCTGCCCTTGTACCCTGTAAAATTACAAAACTCGCAGCCCCCTTCTTTTATTTTTCTAATTTTTATTTTATTTAAATCAGGAATTTTTATATTTTTGAGCAGGCCTTTTAAGCCCTTCTTAATTTCATTTAATTCTTCAACCGTCGGTTTTGAAACGGTAGAACATTTTTGGCAGACCCTTCTTACTAACCTTTGGGCTACGGCCATTTTCAGAGCCGGCGCGATAGAAGAAGCATCGGTTCCCAAATCAATTAATCTGGGAATTGTGCCGGCTGCGTCGTTGGTGTGCAAGGTTGATAATACCAAATGGCCAGTTAGCGCCGCTTGCAAAGCAATTTTGGCTGTTTCTAAGTCCCTAATTTCACCAACCAATATCACGTCGGGGTCTTGCCTGACAATAGACCTTAATCCGCCAGAAAAGTCGTATCCCTTTTCTGGCGCCACTTGAGTTTGAGATATCCCTTTTAGGTGATACTCAATGGGGTCTTCAATTGTAATAATTTTTATTTCCGGGTTTTGAATCTTTTTTAAAAATGCGTATAAAGTCGTTGTTTTACCAGATCCAGTAGGTCCCGTAACAATTATCATTCCGTTGGGCCTTTTAATTTCCTTCTCAAAAATTTTGTATAAATCTTTTCTCAAACCCAAATCTTCTATTCCTATCAGATTTTTAGGGTTTAAAATTCTCATTACAATTGATTCACCGTATTCGGCCGGCAAACTAGAGGTTCTTATTTCAATCAAAGAATCTCCAATTTCAATTGTAAATCTGCCGTCTTGGGGCTTGTCGGTAATATTTAATTTTGATCTGGAAAGAAGCTTGAGCCTAGAAACTAAGCTTTG
>CAZBAA010000006.1:15488-18243 GCA_964490095.1 uncultured Candidatus Saccharibacteria bacterium | reverse complement strand
CTAAACCCTTATTTGGTTAGAGGGCTGGATTATTACACAAAAACAGTTTTTGAAATTATAGATAATACTAAAGAAGGTGAAACGCAGGGTTCTTTAGCAGCTGGAGGAAGGTATGATAGCTTGGCTAAAATTTTAGGTGGCAGAGATACTCCTGCCTGCGGTGTGGCTGGCGGCGTAGAAAGAATTATGAATTTAATGAAAGACAGAAAAGTAAAAACAGTAAAAGCATAAAAACCAAAAATCTTTCTAGCCCAGTTGGGGCAATTAGCTAAGAGAAAAAGTTTAAAAATATTTGAGGAGTTTAGAAAGGCAAAAGTGCCAGTTGCCGAATCTTTTTCAAAGGATTCTTTAAAAACCCAGCTTAGAACAGCCGATAAAATGGATATAAGGTGGGTTTTGATTTTTGGCCAAAAAGAAGCGTTGGAAGGTTTCATCACTTTAAAGGATATGGAAACTGGCGCCCAAAAAGAAATAAAGCTTAACAAGGTCGTAAAAGAAATGAAAAACAAAGTAAAATAAATATGGCATTAGAAGTAAGTAAAAAAGAAAAGGAAAGCCCTCAAAGCTTAGTTCATCGTTTTACAAAGGTGGTGCGCCAATCCGGCGTTTTGCTTGAAGTGAGAAAAAAGCAGTTTAAGAAAAGGGCAAAATCATCTTTAGCTAAGAAGAGGTCAGCTTTGAGAAGGGTAAAGCTAAGAGCAGAAAAAAGGATTAAAGACAAGTTGGGAAAGCCCAAGATAGCTGGCTCTGATTCATGGAGATAAAACAGCAAATCCAAAATGATGTTAAGGGATTTATAAAGGGAGGTAATAATCTTGCCGCGGGCGCTTTGCGTATGACTTTGGCGGCTATAACATCTAGAGAGAAAGAAAAGAGATATAAAATTTCCCTCGGTCGTAGCCCTACGGGTGAGGCTAAAGAGAAGCCAAATTTAACAGAAGAGGATTTGATAAAAGCGTCAGATTTGACAGACGAGGAAACAATGGGAGTTTTGCTGTCTGAAATCAAAAAAAGAAAAGACGCCATTGTTTTGTATGAAAAAGGCAACCGGCCGGAATTAGCAGAAAAAGAAAAAAAAGAAATAGAAGTTCTGCAAAAATACTTGCCAGAACAAATTCCAGCTGAAGAACTGAAAAAAATAATTGAAGATTCGGTAAACAAAGTAGAGGCCAAAGGAGTTAGAGATATTGGAAAAGTAATGGCTGACCTAATGCCCAAAGTAAAAGGCAGAGCAGATGGCAGTGAAATTTCCAAAATCATTAAAGAATTGTTATCTAAATAAAAAATAGCCAACTTTAAAAACCGGGGGTAAAGCGCCTCGGTTTTTTTTGTGTTATTTTGAAAAATTTTGAATGTGGGTTAGTATAGGGGAATGATCGAGATAAATAATCTTACTAATTTTGCTGTGGATAAGAAGTTTTTTGTGGCAGTTGCAAAAAAAGTTTTAAAGGGCGAAAATAGAATGAAAGAAAATATATCTGTTGCTTTTGTCAGTCCCGCTGAAATAAAAAAGTTGAATCGAAAATATCGCGGCAAGAATAAGCCTACAGATGTGCTTGCCTTTGGTGAAGATTACCAATCCCCAATCCCCAATCCCCAATTGAATAGTTTTAGCGAAGTTGTTATTTGTCCTGCGGTTGTTAAAAAAGACGGTGAGGAATTGGAGAAGATGTTAATACATGGCATTTTGCATATTTTGGGGTATGAGCACGAAAAATCCAAACGCATGGCTTTGGAAATGGAAAAGAAACAGGAAAAATACTTGTCAAAAATTAAATAATCTATGGCTAGATCTCGCATTGTTACTGGGTTGGACGTTGGGACGAACAGCATCAAGGTTTTAGTTGCTCAAAAAAGAGGAGGGGAACTGGAAGTTTTGCGGTATACTAAAGTGCCTTCTTTTGGTTTAAGAAAGGGGGCAGTGGTCAATATTGAAGAAACCTCAAAGAGTATTAGTTCGGCAATATCCGGCGTTGAGAAAGATTTGGGTAGGAAAATTAATTCGGTTTTTGTAAATCTTGGAGGTAGCCGTCTCTATGTTATTCCTTCTGATGGCATAATTTCCGTGTCTAGGGCTGATCGGGTTATTTCCCGAGAGGACATAGATAGGGTGCTGCAAGCCACTAAGGCGATTAATATCCCTTCTAACGAGGATGTTTTGGATGTTTTCCCGAAAGAATTTATTATTGACGACCAAAAAGGAATAAAACAACCATTGGGTTTGATTGGCACAAGATTAGAGGTAAAAGTTCTTTTGCTTTGTTACTTTCAATCTGATTTTACAAATTTAACCCAAGCCGTCTTAAACTCAAAACTGCAGATTGACGATGTTGTCACTTCTCCATTAGCTGCAGCCGATGCAGTGTTAACTCCGCAGCAAAAGGAATTAGGCGTTGCCCTAATTGATATAGGAGCTGCCACAACCAGTTTGGCGGTTTTTGAAGAGGGAGATTTGATTCACTTTGCTGTTTTTCCGATTGGTTCGGCCAATATAACAAACGATATTGCCATCGGTCTTCGTACAGAAGTTGCCATTGCCGAATCTATCAAAAAGCAGTATGGCACTTGTATTTTTACTAAAACTGATAACTCAACAGCCAGTAAAAAATCGGAAATCGTTGATAAACCCTCTGGCTTATCTTTCACTAAGAAAAGTTTGGTGGATATTGTTGAGCCCAGAGTTTCTGAAATTTTTGACCTGATCCAAAGAGAGTTAAAAAAAATAGGGCGCCAGGAATTGTTGCCCGGGGGAGTT
>CAZBAA010000006.1:2699-15478 GCA_964490095.1 uncultured Candidatus Saccharibacteria bacterium | reverse complement strand
TTATCGGGTGGTGGCGCGAAATTATCAAAAATAAAAGATTTGGCAAAGCAGCAGCTAAAACTCCCTTGTAGTATAGGAAGCCCAAAGGGAATTTTAGGCGTTGAAGAAGACCCTTCATTGGCTACTCTCTTCGGTTTAGTTTTAGGTGGATTAAACCTTGATGAGCCGGATGGAGAAGGCATGCGGGGTTTTACTAAGAGGGTTAGTCAGCGAATCAGAAAAATATTTAAAGTTTTCGTTCCCTAAAAATATGAATCCGCAAGTAAAAGTGATAGGAGTAGGTGGGTCTGGTTCTAACACGATTTCTCGAATGGTAAAGTTTAATATTCAAGGCGTAGAACTAATTGCTGTCAATACCGATGCCCAAGCGCTGCATTTTTGCAAAGCTAATAAAAAAATTCTCATAGGAAAAGAAACGACAAAAGGTCTTGGGACAGGGATGGATGTTGTGTTGGGCAGAAAAGCCGCAGAAGAATCAAGAGAAGTAATATCGGAAAATTTGAAGAACTCTGATATGGTTTTTATTACTTGCGGCCTTGGTGGTGGAACTGGCAGTGGAGCTGCGCCGATTATCGCCGAAATTTCAAAGGATTTGGATATTTTAACCATAGCCGTGGTCACAACTCCTTTTTCTTTTGAGGGGGATCAAAGAAAAAGAGTAGCAGATAATGCTTTGCAAAAACTTAAAGAAAGAGTTGACTCTTTAATAATCATTTCTAACGACAAGCTCTTGAATATAATTGACGAAAAGACAACAGTATCAGGCGCTTTTTCTCTTTGTGACGAAGTCCTAAGGGAGGCAGTACAAAGTATAACCGATTTGATTTTAATCCCCGGAATTATAAACATTGATTTTTCCTCGGTAGTGTCAATTATGGAAAATTCGGGTCGCGCGCTTTTTGGGGTGGGCAGGGCTCAAGGCGAGAACCGCGCGGTGGATGCGGCAGTCAAAGCAATTAACTCTCCTTTATTAGATTTTTCTATTAAGGGCGCCAGAGGGGTTTTGTTTAATGTTTTAGGTCAAGACGTTACTTTAAATGAAATTCAGGAAGCTGCAAAAATTATTACCAAGAATGTCAGTCCTAAAGCCCAGATAATTTTTGGCGCGGTAAAAGACAACACTCTTTTAAAAGGCGAAATAAAAGTTATTGTCATAGCTACTAAATTTTAAAAACATTACGTAACTGATGACTTCGTCAAAAGCGCTCTTTTGTTTTTGCATTTTATTCATTGTCGGAGTATTTACAGGTTCTACAGCAAAAATTCCCCAGATTTTCTCTTGGGCTTTTTTATTTTTAGGGGTTTTGGTAATTATTATTTCTTTGCTTATCAAAAGAAATTATCTGACGATAGTTGGTTTTTGCCTTTTCTTTTTTGTGTTAGGAATTACAAGATTGCAGATTTTTGAACTTAACATTGAGAATAACCAGCTGAAAAAGCTCAACGATAAAGAAGAAGTTGTTCTAACGGGTAAAATCATAGGGGAGCCAGATGTTAGATATAATTCTCAAAAATTGAAGGTAGAGATAGAAAGTCCTAAAGGAATAGCTTTAATCACCACGGGTCGTTACCCAAATTATTATTATTTAGATAAGTTGAGAATTAAAGGAAAATTAAAAACTCCCTTTGAGACAGAAGATTTTAGTTATAAAAATTATTTACTCAAAGATGGCATTTATTCTGTGGTGGATTTTCCCAAAATTGAAATACTTGATAAGGGTGACGGCAATCTGGTTGATTTTGTTTATTGGCGGATTTTACAGTTCAAGCAAAAATTGAGAGAAAGCATCCGCAAAAATTATCTTCCGCCCGGCAGTTCAATCTTAGAGGGTATGATTCTTGGCGATAGCAATGTCATGTCTCAGGATTTGAAAAATAAATTAAATAACACCGGCCTTCGTCATATTATCGCGGTTTCTGGCACTCACGTTGTCATTTTAGCCGCTATTTTAATGTCTTTTTTATTAGTTTTGGGTTTGTGGCGGACTCAGGCTTTTTATATTTCAATTGTTTTTGTATGGCTTTATATTATTCTAACTGGTTTACCAGCTTCAGGAGTAAGAGCCGGGATTATGGGAAGCATTTTTCTTTTAGCTCAAAAATTAGGCAGGCAAAATACAAGCAAGAGAACAATAACAATGGCGGCGGCTCTAATGTTATTTCAGGACCCCTGGCTTTTATTATACGATGTTGGTTTTCAATTGTCCTTTTTAGCTTCAATGGGGATTATATATCTGGAGCCATTTCTGAAAAATTTATTTAAGATTTTTACAAAAAATAAGGCAGGAAATTTATTAAATATTATTTCAACTACTTTGGCAGCTCAAATTTTTACTTTGCCGGCCATGGTATATAATTTTGGAAACATCTCTTTGATATCACCTATAACCAACCTTTTGATTTTGCCGATTGTTCCAAGCTTGATGATCTTTGGATTTTTGGCATCTTTTTTGGGAGCCGTATCCCAATTTTTAGGCCAAATTATTTTTTTACCCTGCTGGTTTTTACTTGCTTATTTCATTAAAATAATAGATATATTTTCACAAAGTTTTGCGATAAAAACATTTGAAAATGTGCATTGGATTTGGCTGATTGTTTTTTATTTAGCTATGGGTCTCGCTGTCTACTGGTTGCAGAAAAATCGGAAATTGAGAGTTTTAGAATACTAAAAATTAAGTTATAATGGGAAGAATATGGATACAAACTATCAAAATAAGAAAAGGGCATGGGTAGTGGGGGTTGATATGGGCTATGGCCATCAAAGAACAGCTTATCCTTTGAGGGATTTTGCCTTTTCTGGCAAGGTTATCAATGCCAATAATTATGATGGAATGCCAAAAAGAGACAAAGGCTTTTGGCGTATAACAAAATCGCTTTATGAATTTATCTCAAGGTTCAAGAGAATTCCCTTGATTGGTAATATGATTTTTTCTTTTTTTAATAAATACCAAAGAATCCTTAGTTATTATCCAAAAAGAGATTTGTCTCGCCCTGACTTCAATGTCAAAGTTGTTTTTTCTTTTATTAGGAAGGGATGGGGTGAAGATTTGATTTCGAGGTTCAAAAAAAACACTTTGCCGTTGGTTAGCACCTTTTTTACCCCAGCTTTTATGGCGGAACATTTTCAATATCCCAATGATATTTATTGCGTTGTCTGCGACGCCGACATTGCCAGAGCTTGGGTTTCTTTGGACCCTTCAAAAAGCAAAATCAAGTATTTTGTTCCCTGCACTTGGGCTAGGGACAGGCTAAAACTTTATGGCATCAACCCCCAAAACATATTTTTGACGGGTTATCCTTTACCAAAAGAAAACATAGGCCAGGATATGGAGATTTTGAAAGGAGACTTGAAAAAGCGCATTATCAACCTTGACCCAAAACGGAATTACAGGCAAGTTTACAAGCCCTTGATTAAAAGCTATTTAGGTGATTTGCCGGAGAAATCAGATCATCCTTTAACAATAATGTTTTCTATTGGGGGAGCGGGCGCTCAAAAAGAAATAGGCGTAAAGGCAATCAACAGTTTAAGGGATAAAATAATAACTAATAAACTTAGGATGATTATCGCGGTGGGAACAAGAAAAGAGCTAACTAAATATTTTGCGGCCAATATTAAAGATTTAAAATTAGACGGATGGGTTCATATATTATCTGCCAATACCGTAGGAGAATATTTCAAAATTTTCAACCAAGCTTTAAGAGAAACAGATGTTTTGTGGACAAAGCCTTCCGAGCTTTCTTTTTATGCGGGATTGGGAATTCCAATTATTATTGCTCCTTCTATTGGTTCTCAAGAAGATTTTAATAAGAGGTGGCTTTTGCATATTGGAGCGGGCATTTCTCAAGAAAATCCCAAGTATGCCGACCAGTGGTTTTTTGATTTGTTGAATGCCGGCGATTTCGCAGAAATTGCCATGCAGGGTTTTGTTGAAATAGAAAAGTTTGGAGCCTACAATATTGAAAAAATCATAGAATCTCAATGAATAGAATGATGAAGATAATAATTTTTTTCTTATTTTTGCTGGCAGTAATTATCTTTTACAGCTTTTTTTATAAGGCGCCGAAACAAAAAAGCATTTTGTGGGGAGTTAATTTTTCTCAAATGCAGGCAGAAAACCTCAAGCTTGATTGGAAAGAAACTTATCTTGCCTTGCTGGATGATCTTAGAATAAAAAACGTTAAACTATTAACCAACTGGGATTTTGTTGAAGATACAAAAGATAACTATTATTTTGATGATGTAGATTGGCAAGTTGAAGAAGCCCAAGTAAGAGGAGCAAATTTGATTTATGTTGTTGGCATGAAAACTGGCCGCTGGCCGGAGTGTCATTTACCCAAGTGGGCGATGGGCTTCACCAAGCCAGAGCTGCAAAAAAAGATACTGCAATATATTGAGCAGGTTATTTTGAGATATAAAGATTCTAAAGCAATTGTTGCTTGGCAGGTGGAAAACGAACCATTTTTTAATTTTGGAGAATGCCCCTGGTACGATTCGAATTTTTTAAAGAAAGAAGTGGAGTTAGTAAAATCGCTTGACCCTTCAAGAAAGATTATTATTACAGATTCTGGCGAGCAGTCATTGTGGTTGGGGGCGGCCAGAGTCGGGGATATAGTCGGCGCTACTATGTACAGAAGAGTTTGGTTTAGCATAACTGACGGACTGGGCTTTTATTTTGACTTTCCCATACCTCCTATTTACTACTGGCATAAAGCTCAAATTATCAAATATTTTTTTGGCAAGAATGTTATATCTACCGAATTACAGGCAGAACCATGGAGTCAGAAGCTTTTTTACGATGTTCCTTTGGCAGAGCAGGAAAAATCAATGAATATAAAGAGGTTCAAAAAAATTATTGATTATGCAAAAGCAACAGGTCTTAAAGAATTTTATTTTTGGGGTAGTGAATGGTGGTATTGGATGAAAGAAGTGCAAAATCGGCCTCAGTTTTGGGAAGAAGCCCGCATTTATTTTTAAAATAAATTTATTATGCAGATCAAGATAGTAAGAAATAAATATTTAAACGCACTGCTTGTTTTAATGCTTTTTTCAGCCGTGGTTCACATGCTCGTTGTTTTTTATTCAGCGATAGCTTTTAAAGATTTTTACATTATCAACTATTTTAACATCTTGGATGTTGATTTATTTTACCCGGGCGCGTTTGACAGTTTTGCCGGAAATGTTTTCTCAATCTTTTTTGTGATTACAGCTTACGTTATTATTTTAAAGAGTAATAAAAAGTAGAGTCAATGGAAAGAAAGAAAGTGTTAGTTTTGCATGGCAAGTCCGGTATGGGCCACACAATAGTGGCTAAAGCCCTCCTTGAAGTTTTTTCAAAGAAATACCCTGAAGTTGAAATCAAAGATGCCGATGCCTTTGATTTTCTCTATTGGCCATTAAGACAGGGATACCTTTATTTTTACAATAATTTTGTGGATAAAGCCCCTTTTCTTTTTAAAATGCTTTATGACAGTTATAGCAACGAGATAATTAGAAAATTTTTTGAGCGGGTAGCTTTGTTTTTTGTAAAAAAGCCTCAATTTATTTCTTTCGTCAAAAGTTTTTCTCCGGACTTTATATTAGCGACAAACCCCTTGCCTTTGCAGTTGACGTCTTTAATAGAAGAAAAACATATTATTGATATTCTGTCTGCTAATGTTTGCACTGATTTTGGTTTTCATTCTTTGTGGCATAGCCCCGATATCAATTACTATTTTGTGGCCAATCAGGGGGTTAAACAATCGTTAGTTGACTGCGGAGTCAGCCCAGATAAAATAAAAATTACTGGTATCCCCGTCAGGCCGGAATTTTATCAGCCGTTGAATCGCAATAAAATTTTAAGAGATATAGGCTTTAATTTTTTACAACCAGTTTTGTTAATTTTGGGGGGTCAGCTAAAATACAATGACTTGCTTAAAGTTGTTTTGGGAATTCAGAAAAAAAACAATCTAGTCCAGTTTATTGTTATAGCCGGGCGCGATAAAAACCTGCAAAATAAATTAGAAAATTCAGAGTTGAAAAAAAATACTGCCGTCAGGATTTTTGGGATAGTTGCAGATATGGAAAGATTTATGGAGGCCTCTGATTTAATTTTATCTAAAGCCGGAGGTTCTACTGTGGCAGAGTGTTTGGCTAAGGCCTTGCCAATGATTGTCTACAAAATCATTCCCGGCCAGGAAGAAGACAACGTAAATTATTTAATTGAAAACGGCGCAGGAACTAAAGTTGAAAGTGCCAAAGAGGTTATTAAAGCAGTCGTTGATTTATTTTCGCGCCCGGAAAAACTTAAAAAAATGAAAGAGAATTGTCTAAAAATTCAAAAGCCCAATTCAGCCGAGGATATAGCCGATTTTGTAATTTCTCAAATATAGTGTATTATTTTTCATCTGATAAGTATTATTATTCCTACCCTTAACGAAGAGAAATATTTACCTTTGTTGTTGAAATCAATAGCGAGACAAAAATTCAAAGATTACGAGATCATTGTAGCCGACGCTAATTCAAAAGACAGAACGCCAGATATTGCCAGGCAATACGGTTGTACAATCACTTCAGGCGGACTTCCTGCTAAAGGCAGAAATGAAGGGGCAAAAGCGGCAAAAGGCGACCTACTGCTTTTTTTAGATGCTGATGTTATTTTACCACAGGACTTTTTCAAGAGAACGCTCTTGGAGTTTGAAGAGAGGAAAATCAATTTTGGAGCTTTTACTTTAAAACCACACCCAGCCAGAAAAATTTCTGGTTTGTTTTTTGATGCTTTTTACAACAACCAAACAACCCTTTTTGAAAAGTTTTTTCCTCACGCTGCCGTGGCAATCATAATAAAAAAAGAAATTTTCCAAAAAATAAACGGTTACGATGAGACCCTTAAGCTAGCAGAAGACCATGATTTGGCAAAAAGGGCTAAGAAAATAGCAAGGTTTGAGTTTTTAAAATCAACGACAGTTTTTGTTTCAGACAGAAGGTTTAGAAAAGATGGTTGGTCAAACACTATTGCCAAATATTTTTTTTGTGAGCTTTATACGGCTTTGGTAGGGCCTATAAAGTCCGACATTTTAAAATACGAATTTAGTCACTACGATATTTCCCCAAAAGATAAAATATGAGCCTCTACGATTTACCAGAGCTTAATGCTTTCAAAATTAAAAAAAATAAAACAGTTTGGGTAATAGTTCTGGCGCTTTTTGTGTTTTTCGCAGTTGGTTTTGTCGCCGGTATAATTTCTTTTAAAGGCATAGAGATTAATGTGCCTGTGATTAACAAGGCAGCTGATAGTACCTACATTCCCCAAGTTTCCTATGAGCAGGCGGTTATAAATACAGTAAAAGAGGCCTCGCCTTCAGTAGTCAGTATTGTTATCACCAAAAATTTGCCGGTTTACGAAAGGCGATTTATTAACCCCTTTGAAGGTTTTGGCGCGCCCGGTTTTGAAATTCCTCAATACATTCAAAAAGGAACAAAACAACAAGAGGTGGGGAGCGGTTCTGGATTCATAGTTTCTGAAGACGGTCTTGTTTTAACAAACAAACACGTTGTTTTAGATAAAAAGGCAGAATATACGGTTTTTACCAACGACGGACAGAAATTCTCGGCCAAAGTTTTAGCTTTAGACCCGGTTCAGGATCTGGCCGTAATTAAAGTTGATAGTAATAGAAAATTTGAAGCAATAAAACTCGGCGATTCTTCAAAACTGCAAATCGGCCAGAGCGTTATTGCTATTGGCAATGCTTTGGGAGAGTTTCGCAATACGGTTTCAGTTGGAGTTATTTCGGGATTGGGAAGAACTATTTCTGCTTCTGGTCAAGGAGGATTATCTGAAACACTAGAGGATATTATTCAGACAGACGCTGCAATTAACGCCGGAAATTCTGGCGGTCCTTTGCTGAATTTGAAAGGCGAGGTGATTGGCATTAACACGGCAATGGCCCAAGAGGCGCAGGCTATCGGCTTTGCCATTCCAATAAATAGAGCCAAAAGAGATGTTGAGCAGGTTTCGCAGGGCAATAAAATAGTTTATCCGTTTTTAGGGGTGCGCTACGTTGTGATTAACGAGCAAATAAAAGAAGAAAACGATTTGCCGGTTGACTACGGCGCTTGGGTGAGGAAAGGTGAAAACGGCGAGCTGGCCGTAACAAAAGATTCGGCTGCAGATAAAGCTGGCATCAAGTCAGGGGACATTATTTTGGAATTTAATGGCGAGCAAATCACCCAAAATAATTCTATGGCAAAAATTATTACAAAATATAATCCGGGAGATAAAGTGGTGTTAAAAGTTTTGCGCGACGGCAAGGAGTTAAACATTGATGTTGTTTTGGGTGAAAGAAGCGAGTAAATAAAAAAGGGCTACTAAAAGTAGCCCGCGTGGTGAGCCAAGGCGATGAACGCGATGGCCAATGAAAGAACAATTGCCGTTTTTGGGAAACGGCGGCAGAACCCTCTTATCGTTCTGCCGATGGTTTGCAATAACAATCTGTAAGGCCGCCAAGCAAACTCAAAAGGGTTTTTTGCCACCAACCCTCCAACCACTACTAGTCCGCCATAAATCATTATGGCGATCGTCAGCAATGACGTGGCGATTTCATTCATAACTTTCTCCTTTTTTTAGAACTAATGAGTTCATCAAACTTAATGATGGCTAAACAGAGCAAAATTAACAACCCGAATGCCATTGTACTGCCCAGCGCTGTTATCACCATTTCGGCGACAGCATATTCCAACATGTTTGACACGTCACTTTCCTTTCAAGTTAGAGAAAGATGAAAATTGTAAAGATTCACACCAAAGCTTAATTGTATCATATAAAACAAGATATGTAAAGTAAATAAAACAGCGGGTTTGCTGGGCAAACCCGCTTGCATGTTTTTATTCCGGGGTCTGACCCCGCAATGCTTTGCCTTGCGCATATAACGCAGGCCTGTGTCAACTTAAGAACAACATTGCTTGGAACTTGTGCCGTCGGTTGAGGCGTCGGTTAATATTAGCGCTCATCGGCACTTGCATGGGGGGTACGATGATCTGGTGACTTTCTGGCCGGTAAATCCTTGGTTTGGCTGTTTGCTCCGTTTCGATTTTTTCGAAAGCAGCATCAACCACAGCCTGGGTGTTTTGCCTCATTCGTCCCAACACTTTTTTCGTCCGCTCGTTCATTTTTTATTCTCCTAAAAATTGCTGTCCAGTTCTATTGGACTCCTTCTTTCAAACCACCTCCAAGATGGCTTGAAAAAAAGAGGGGAACCTTCGGCCTGTTCCCCAATAGGCCTTGTTTTGTTACGGCGATACTCCCGACTCACTAGTATTTAATGGGAGACCGAAAGTTGTTCTACCACCCTCATTTTGTTGGTTTACTACCATAAAGTGATCTGGGATTTTCTCAAAAGAGTGTACTGCGACTACCTCGCTACGAAATGGGTTCTTACCCTCAATTTTTACAAACGCGAACCAATCACTGCATCCCACCTTAGTGTAGTTGCCGCTGGGGAGATTGGTAATAGTGATTGGGCAACCCTGTTGTTTAATTTCAGATTCCCATTTGTACATCAAGTTGTCCATGCGGTCGTAGGCTTCGTGTCTCTGATACACTAGTTCTTGTTTGAGTGAAAAAACCCAAGAAATTAGTGAGACAATAATCACAAAAATCAACGATACTGCTCCAAGAGCTCCAAAATTTTTTCTAGCCATAGCATTCATGACATTTCTCTTTCCAGTTAGAGGGTGAATTAAGGTGCAAACTATGCCTTAATGATATCATACATAAGGAAAGATGTCAAGTTTTGGGAAAGGAGAAAATAAAAAGCGGGTTTGCTTGGTAAACCCGCTTGCGTATTTTTTATTGCGGGGTCAGACCCCGCAATACTCTTTCTTCGTCCGCTCGTTCATTTTAAACCTCCTTAAAGTTATTTTTCCTACAAAACTTCATCATAAAGTTCAAGGAAAGAAACGTATCCTTTTTCATTTTCGCCGAACATTGAGTGTTCGGCTTGGTACAAAGGGGCAACTTTGCCTCCAACTGTGATTTCAACGGCGAAATTTTCGGGATAGCTGATGCGTATTGCAGTTCCGATTTCGGAATTATACGCGATGTGATCGGCAAAAGACTTACTAGAGATTTTACTTTTACCCCAGAAGATCTCGTAGATTTGGTGGAGTTCCTTTTCTGAAGCTTTTCTGCCATCAACTGCGTACCAAAGATGTTGGGGGGTAAAATCATTGTACAACTCTCTCAAAAATTCTTCTTTTCCTGCAGGGTCCTGCCAAGAAGATCCTTTGAGAAGGTGTTTCAAAGTGTAGATTCTTTCCTGCCACTCCTTGTTTTCTTTGTGGAAGCCGTTAGGTTGTTCTCGTGATCCCGCTTCGTCTTTTCTCCGTTCTTGCTGTTCTTGCTTAGACCTGATGACCAAATCCGTGAAGAACAAAACAAACCCCATAATTATCATTGCGCCAATCAGTATTGCGCCCACAGTGTTTTCTACCACGATATTTTCCTTTCAAATTAAAAAAGAGGATTGTCAAAGTCCAAACTACGTCGCTATTGTGTCATATTAACATCATCTTGTCAATAATCATGTAATTTCAGGGTCTTGATTTTTCGGTATACTTGAAGTAGTATAAAAGCATGAATGGAGGAACTAATTTTACAAACAAAGCTCAAGACGCCGTAATGTCGGCTCAGCAATTGGCCCAAGAAAAAGGGCAGCAGCAAATAGATGCTTTGCACCTGCTTTTTGCTTTGTTTTTGCAGGATGGAAGCATAGTTTTAACCATACTTCAAAAATTAGGGGTAGATGTAGATTCTTTGAAGAAAAAGGTTGAAACACAAATCACAAAAATTCCAATCATTACGACACCCACCGCTTTCGGCCAGTTTTATTTAACTCAAGATATGGCCAGAGTTTTGGATAGGGCCAGGCAAGAGGCAATGAAAATGGGAGATGAATTTATTTCTGTTGAGCATTTCTTTTTGGCCTTGCTAGACACTAAGTCGGGCGCTAGGGATGTGTTGGAGAAAGTTACATTTTTCAGCTCGGGGTCAGATTTGAATAGTTTGAAAACTTCAAAGCTTGATTATGAGCAGGTATTGAAAATTCTTTCCCAAATTAGGGGCGGCCAGAAAATCACAGACCCGGAGCCCGAGTCAAAATATCAAGTGATTGAAAAATACACCAGAAATCTGACTAATTTGGCAGCAGCTGGGAAAATTGACCCGATAGTTGGCAGAGATAATGAAATTAGGAGGGTAATGCAAATTATATCACGAAGAACTAAAAACAACCCCGTATTAATTGGAGAAGCCGGAGTTGGCAAAACAGCAATTGTGGAAGGTTTTGCCCAAAGAATTGCTAGGGGTAATGTCCCAGATTTTTTGAAGAATAAAGAAATTATTTCTTTGGACTTGGGTTTAATAATTGCCGGCACTAAATATAGGGGTGAATTTGAAACCAGAATCAAGGCCTTACTAAAAGAAATCAATCGCGCTGACGGCAGGTATATTTTATTTATTGATGAACTTCATACTTTAGTTGGCGCCGGGGCTGCCGAGGGGGCAATTGACGCTTCAAACCTGTTAAAGCCTGCTTTGTCTCGTGGAGAATTGAGAACAATTGGGGCTACAACCTTAAAAGAATACCAAAAGTATATTGAGAGGGACCCGGCTTTAGAAAGAAGGTTTCAACCTGTTTTTGTGCAAGAACCATCGGTTGAAGATGCCACTGCAATATTAAGGGGCATTAAAGAAAAATATGAAGTTCACCATGGTGTAAGAATTAAAGATTCTGCTATTAAAGCGGCTATTGAATTGAGCAATCGCTATATTTCTGACAGATTTTTACCAGACAAGGCCGTTGATTTGATGGACGAAGCAGCTTCGGCCTTAAGATTGGAAATTGAGTCAGAGCCACAAGAACTAGAAAAATACGAAGAAGAAATTACCAAACTGGAGATTGAAAAACAAGCTCTGAAAAAAGAAAAGGGTTCCGAAAAAAGATTAAGAGTAATCGCCAGAGAATTAGCCGACATAAAAGAAAAAACAAAAGCGCTTGGAGCGAAATGGAACGCAGAAAAAGAATTGATCAACAAGATAAAAGACATCAGAAAAGAAATAGACGAACTTTCTTATCAAACAGAAATTGCCCAAAGAGAAGCCGATTTAGAAAGAGTGGCCGAAATAAAGTACGGTAAAATACCTCAGTTTTTGAAAGAACAAAAAGCAGTTGAGCAAAAATTAGTCAAGCTTCAAAAGACCCATCATTTTTTGAAAGAAGAAGTAACTGAAGAGGAAGTTGCCAAAGTTGTTTCGCGCTGGACGGGAATCCCTGTTACCCGCCTTATCACGGAAGAGGCCAAGAAATTAGAAACAATGGAGGACATTTTGAACAAAAGAGTTATCGGTCAGCAAGAGGCAATTTCAGCTATATCAAGGGCTATCAGGAGGGCAAGAGCCGGTATTTCTGAAGAAGATAAGCCCCTGGGATCTTTCTTGTTTTTGGGACCTACCGGCGTTGGTAAAACCGAAACCGCTAGGGCTTTGGCCGAGTTTTTATTTGACGATGAAAAGGCAATGATACGGCTAGATATGTCAGAATATATGGAGCGCCACACCGTTTCTAAAATTATTGGTTCACCTCCCGGATATGTCGGCTATGAAGAAGCCGGCCAGCTTACAGAAAAGGTCAGAAGAAGGCCCTATTCTGTAATTTTGCTTGACGAAGTTGAAAAAGCTCACCCTGAAATTTTCAATATCCTGCTTCAGATTTTTGAAGACGGCCGGCTGACAGATTCTAAAGGC
>CAZBAA010000006.1:2026-2689 GCA_964490095.1 uncultured Candidatus Saccharibacteria bacterium | reverse complement strand
AATGACTTCCAATGTTGGTTCAGATTATGTAAATAAAATGTCTTCAATTGGCTTTGATGCTAGAGAAGACGTTGCCCAAAGAGAATCAATGAGAGATAAAATAATGAATTCTTTGAAAGAACAGTTCAGCCCCGAGTTTTTGAATAGAATTGACGAGGTTGTTATCTTCAACTACTTGAGTAAAGAAGAAATTAAGAAAATTGTTGATTTGGAATTATCAGAAGTTGAAAAAAGGTTAAAGGCTAAAGAGATAAAAATAACGACTTCTGAAAAAGCAAAGGAGTTACTGGTGAAAAAAGGGTTTGATCCAAATCTGGGAGCCCGTCCGTTGAAAAGAGTCATTCAAAGATTGATTTTAGATCCTTTGTCTATCAAAATAGTCACCAATGAAATAAGGGAGGGCAGCAGAGTTTCAATTGATGTGAAAGAGGGAAAGATTTTCCTTGGGTTGCAAGAGCCCTTGTCTAAAATAAGAGGGCCTCAAAGATTAGAAAAAGCATCGGTTTGATAATGATAAAAATAAAAATTTTGTCATTAATTATTGGCGTTTTATTATTAGGGGCATTGGGCGCCCTGATTTTTAATGTTTTTGTTTTGCCTTATCTTTTGACCAATCCCTACTTTGAGAAATTTCAGTTTGTAAAAAATTTTAAAAGCGGAAAA
>CAZBAA010000006.1:0-2016 GCA_964490095.1 uncultured Candidatus Saccharibacteria bacterium | reverse complement strand
AAAAATAATCGTTAACCCAACAGAGCAGGTTTATATTCAAGAAAATATAGCTTTGGAATCGGCCATTGAAAAGGTTTTAAAATCGATAGTGGCAATTCAAGGAACAGTTCCAAGTCAAAACAGCTATTTAGGATCGGGGTTAATTGTGACTTCCGATGGTTTGATCGTTACTTTAGCAAATTTGGCCACAAAGAGCGGTAGTTTTAATGTTTTTATAGACGGTGAAAAAGTAATTTTTAAAATACAAAAGCAGGATTTAAAAAACAATTTAACTTTGATTAAAGTTGAAAAAAATAATTTATCAACAGTTGGTTTTGCAGATTTTAATAAAATAAAATTGGGTCAGAGAGTATTTTTGACAGCGGCTTCTTCAACAAAAACAGGGGTTTTAATGGCTAACGAGGGCATAGTCAGAAGTTTTGATGAAAATATCATAAAAACGAATATCACAGAAAAATCTGTTGTTTCAGGAAGCCCCCTATTTAATATTTCAGGCGAGCTGTTGGGGCTGAACTACATTGATTCAGACGGCAGAGTCTTGGCAATATCAGTAAACGCAATAAAATCCTTTTTAGGGTTGTAGTTCTTTAACAAAAAGGAGGAATAAAATGGGAGACAAAGCACGTGAAGCGCGCCGGGCTTTTTATGGGAAAAAGGGGATGAGAAATAATGTGGTTGGAGAAGCATTCCTTTGTAATTTTTGCGGAAAAATAGCAAAGCGAATCATTGTAAACACGGAAGGGAAAATACTATTTTCCTGCTCCACTTGCATCGCGCCTTACGAAAGACTCCCATGGATAAAGTCCATAGAAACAATAATGTAAGAAAATAACCGAGCTCACCCCTCGGTTTTATTCTGGTCTTATTTTAGTTTTTTTGATTTGTTTCTGTTTTCGTTTTAATTTTATCTTTGTCTTTTCGCCTTTGTTTTATCTTTGCTTCTTTGTCTCAAACCAGCCAGGTAAATTATTCACGATCGTGAATAATTTACCTGGCTGGTATTTTATGATAGAATTGAGCAATGTCGGCAGTAAAACAAAAAATATTATTATTGCTTATTTCAGGATTGGCTTTGGCCTATTCTTATACTCCTCAACGCCAATGGAGGATTTTAAAATCAACAGCCAGAGAGTGGAAAAAAATAGATAAAAGAAAATTGAGTGAAGAAATCAGGAAACTTTACAGGTCAAAGTTATTAGAAAGAAAGATTAATCCGGATGGTTCTTGTACGATTGTTTTAACAGAAAAAGGTAAAACAAAAGCTCTTACGTATAAATTTTCGGAAATGAAAATTAAAAGTAAAAAGTGGGACGGTAAATGGAGAATGGTGGTTTTTGATATACCAGAGAAAATAAGAAGAGGCAGAGATGCTTTAAGATGGAAAATTAGAGAATTAGGATTTTATGAACTTCACAAAAGCGTTTTTGTTTTTCCTTACGAATGTAAAGACGAAATAGATTTTGTTATAGAGTTTTTTAACTTAAGGCCGTATACCCGCTATGGAGTTTTAGAGAGTATTGATAACGCGGATCATTTAAAAAAGATTTTCAAATTAAATTAAACCAACTCAACTAATCTTAATTAATTCAGCCAGGTAAATTATTCACGATCGTGAATAATTTACCTGGCTGGTTTTTTTACGGCGTTGGAGGAGGTGGTGGGTTATCAATATCCCAAATATCTGCCCATATATTGTTAATAATATTATTGCTTGAAAGGAAGAAATTGGTCCAAAATTCTGTATTATCCACATCCAACCACCTTTCCACATAGAGACCGTAATAATTGTTTAATATATTTGAATTTTTGATTTGAGGGTTGCCCCCCTGCATATAAATTCCCTTATATCCAACAGAATCTTGGTTTGTAAACTGATTAGAATCAATAATTGATGTAGAATTAGTTAACCACAGGCCCTTATTGGCATTTTTTTCAATAATAGAATTAACCAAAGAAATAGCGATTTGGTCTACTCTTATTCCGTTTATTCTTTGCATAATTATTGCCGGGGAGTTG
>CAZBAA010000005.1:18712-19085 GCA_964490095.1 uncultured Candidatus Saccharibacteria bacterium | reverse complement strand
GGGTTTGAGGTTATCAAAGAAGTTAAGTTTAAGATTCCCGAGTTTTTAAAAATAAAAAAATACTTATCTTTTAGCTTACCGCTCATCCCAACAGGTATCTCTTTTTGGGCCGTCCAATCAAGCGATAAATATGTTATTGGATTTTTTTTAGGAGCAACTTTTGTCGGTTATTACGCTCCAGCTTACACGCTTGGATATTTTCTATATTTTTTTATGACGCCAATGAGTTTTTTGTTGCCAGCAACTTTATCAAAATATTACGATAATGGTCAAATTGATAAAGTAAAAACTTACCTGAAATATTCCTTAAAGTTATTTTTAACTGTGGCGATACCGGCGTTTTTCGGCCTTTCTATTTTATCAAATCAATTAT
>CAZBAA010000005.1:0-18702 GCA_964490095.1 uncultured Candidatus Saccharibacteria bacterium | reverse complement strand
CTCTGTCTGAATCGAGAACAACGCGACGAAGCTTAGCTGGGTCGATCTTTTGAGCAAGTTTAATAAACAAAGTAACTTGGTCATTTTCGACGTTGGTATCTATCGATTGGTCAAAGGTTTTTATCAAATCAATTATTAAAATTATTTTCAACCAAAGATATAGCCGATAATGCTTATTTTGCGGTTCCCTTTATAGCTCTCAGTTTTTTACTTTTTGGATTATACTCAATCGCAAATCAAGTAATTATTTTAAAAAAGAGAAACAAAATAAGTAGCGGTATTTGGTTGACGGCGGCCCTTTTAAATATTGTGTTGAATCTTATTTTTGTTCCTATTTTTGGAATAATTGCCGCAGCCATTACCACCTTTTCATCTTATCTCTTAGTAGCCGTCTCAACTTATTTGTACAGTTTAAAACATTTAAATTTTGGAATTGATTTGAAGACAATACTCAAGAGCATTTTTGCTTCATCTATTATGGCTTACTTGGTGATTTTACTACGTCCCGAAGGATTTTACAAGGTATTTTTTGCCATTATTTTTGGCGTTTTAATTTATGTAATATTGATGATCTTATTAAAGGGATTTACGAGGCAAGAATTTCAATTATTGAGGCAAATATTGGAAAGAGACAAATAAAATAATATGTCTTACAAAAAATTTACAAAGGATATAAGTTTCGGGGTTTTAGGCCAAATAATTACCGCGCTTGCAGGTATTTTCGTAATGCCTTTAATAACTAAGAACTTGGGTGTTCAAAGCTACGGAGTCTGGACTCAGTTGTTGATTACAATGGTTTTCATTTCAACTTTTGCCACGCTCAACCTGCCCTATTGCTTAGTTAGATTTCTACCAGGAGAAAAAGACAAAAGAGAAATCCGAGACGGTATTTGGTCAGTTTTTTTTATTGTCTTGAGTATCTCCTTAATGGTGGCATTATTGCTGATTGCATTTGCCAAACCCCTTTCTAAATTCCTTGACAGCCCTGAAATTTTTATCCAAATATTAGCTTTTATCATAATATTTGAGTATCTAAACCAAATATTTTTTAACGCTTTAAGGGCGTTTCAGCAAAATATAGCTTCTGGCCTGTTTTCTATCTCCCAAAAAATTGGAGAAGTCCTTTTAATAATTTTGGCGATATATTTAGGTTATGGCTTATTGGGAGCAGTTATATCTTTCTTAATTATAAGAATAATCATTTTTGGGGCAATAGGAATAAATATTATAGGGCAAGTGGGCTTTGCGCCGCCAAAATTTTCAAAAACAAAAGAGTACTTAAAATTTGGGGTGCCTGCTATCCCGGATACTGTTTCCAACTGGGCAATTAACTCAAGCGACCGTTATCTGATAGGATATTTCATGGGAACATTGTCTGTAGGATACTACGCTTCAGCTTATAATATAGGGCTGTTTGTAATATACTTTTTGGTGGCTCCATTTAGTTTTTTATTGCCGGCAATTTTGTCTAAATTCTACGATGAAAATAAGCACAATGAAGTAAATACATACCTAAAGTATTCTTTAAAGTATTTTTTACTGCTGGCCATCCCTGCGGCATTCGGATTGTCCATTTTATCTAAGCAAGTTTTGACTATTTTAACAACTCCAGAAAGCGCCGAAGCGGGATACTTAATAATGCCAATCATAGCTTTTTCCATGATACTAATGGGAATAAACGCTATTATTGGCCAAATTATTGGAATCGTTAAAAAAACAATGGCCGGAGGAGTCATTGTGACAATATCTGCCGCGCTGAACATCGGCCTTAACTTTATATTTATTCCTCTATTTGGGATAATGGGGGCGGCCGTCACAACTCTTATTGCCTTTGTTTTTTTATGCGCGTTAACATGGATATACTCTTTTAGAAAATTCAGCTTTGAAGTTGACTGGAAATTTATTTTAAAAAGCATATCTGCTTCCTTAATTATGGCGCTTGCCGTATTTTTAATAAATCCAATCGGACTTTACAGAGTGATGTCTACAATTGCTATCGGCATACTGATTTATTTTGCACTAATTACACTGCTGAAAGGATTCTCTAAAAAAGAATTTCAGCTGTTAAAACAATTTATAAAAAGGATTTAAGATAATTGTCTTCTGGTGCCCTGGGACATTTTCGAGTACACCACAACCATGCCAAGCCAAGCTTGTTGCCAATTTTTATACCTAAGCCTCACAAAAGTTTTACAAAGAATTCTTAATACCAAAGAAGGCATAACAAAAAAAGCAACAAAAAAGACCGTGAACACCGAAGCTTGAAAAAAACCTGCTTCTTTAAAAAACAGGGTGATGCATCCAAAAAAAGAATCGTAATGGAACGTCTTAAAAGCTTTCATCAGCGCCATGTCAAGGATGAAATTTTTAACCAAATCTTTACGACTATCAGCAACTGATTGCCTATAAATATTACTCGCATATTTGCTGGAAAGTAGCAAATTGCTTAATTGCTTCGGAGCTAAGTAATGGAGTTTAAATCTGTCTTCAATGGTAAATTTATAATAATGCAATTCTTCGCCAATGATTGTTTCATTATATCTTATTGCCCCAAGCGTTGAATATTTTAAAAACATAAGCTGATATATGAAATTGTGGACATAATCTCTAGACAATAAAGCTTTTTTGATAAGGTTTTTTTCTTCGTTTATTATCTTTTTTAGGAAATGATTGTTATATATTAATATAGAAAGAAAAGAACTATTAGGAAATGATGACCCTATCACCTCGCTCCTTTCTATCTTATAGACTTTAGGTTTTTGTTGCTCTATCGTATGAAAATATACTGTTTCCTTGCCTGTTTTTTTATCAATAAAGTAAGATTTATTTCCCAAGGCGATAAGTCCCGTGTTGCCATCGCAGTGACTCTTAATAAAAGCAACTACCTTCTCCAATCCATCATCTATAATTAAATCATCGTCGCCCAGAAGCCAAACAAATTGACCTTCAGCCATTTCCATCACTTTAATAAGATTTACGGCAACACCAAGATTGCTTTCATTTTCACTATATACTATCAAATCTGGATATCTTTCCTGAAAATACATAACTATTCGGCGAGTGGTATCAGTTGAGGCATTATTAGAAATGCAAATTTGAACTGTTTTTTCATATTTTAACACATGAGGGATAACGACGTTTAAAAAATTTTCAAGGCAATGAGCCCTGTTATAAGTAGGAATAGCAATACTTAATAAAACTTTATTTTCCATAATTACACTTTGCGCCCGATAAACATTACCGCCGAACTTAATAACCTTGTTTCAAAACCTTTATCTTTGAAAAAAAACCTGCACATAGGATTTAAAATGTATTCTAAACTGCATATTGCTTTAAGAATATACCAACGGATATTCTTTTGAGCCATAGGAATCCTCAACTTAAAAGTTCCGTAATTTCTGCAAAATATTTCCTGAATACCCTCTTTTTTGCCAAGTTCTGACAAAACCTCTTGCTCCATAATGGCTAAATTGTGTAAAGGCAGTAAATCCGGCCTGAATATTTTGGCTTTTAACCAGTTAAATTTTTTGAATCTTGGAATCTGCAAAACAAGAATACCTCCCTTCTTTAAGATTTTCAAATGGGCTTGTATCGCTTTTTCTGGAGGAATAATGTGTTCTATAAAGCCGTAAGAGAAAACTATATCAAAATGCTCTTCATATTCCTTTAGTATGGCTTGATCAAATGTATCTCCATGGATTACCGTTATGCCCCTCTGTTTTGCTTCTTGAATCGGTTCCGTAGAATACTCTATGCCAAATGGTTGGTAGTTGAATTTGTCGGCAATTTTTTTAAGCAACCTCCCGTCGCCCGACCCGACTTCACAAATTTTAACATCTTCTTTATGTCCCCTATTGAACGGCAGATACCGTTCAAAAATGCTATCACAAAGAAAAATATCGTAAGCATTGGCCTTGGGCCTAATGTCCGTTTTTCTTTCCTTGGCATAATACCGGTTCCAATTTTCAACTGAATGCTTATTTTCCATTTTTTAACATTTTAATAATATTGTTAAAAATACTTTGCGCGTCTATCTTGTACTGCTCTCTTAAATACTTTTGACTACCAATCATAAAAGTGTATTCGGCTGACACCCCCATATTTTCCACCCGCGCATTCTGAATGCGATGTTTTATCAAAATATTGTTGACAATACTGCCAAGACCTCCAGGTAGGCGATGTTCCTCCAGAGTAACAATTACTTTTGCCGCGATAATCTCTTTGACTAAAAGTTTTTCGTCCACCGGTTTTAAGGTATGCAAGCTGATGAGCTTAAAATGGCACCCCTTTTCTTCTAATTTTTTTACCGCGTCAATTGCCTCGGTTAATATGGTGCCCGTAGCAATCACCACCCCATCTTTGCCTTCTTGCAATACCGAAGGTCTGCCAATAACAACATTGGAATTATCGTAAAGCGGCACACTCCCCTTATCTATCCTGATATAGGCGGGAAAGGCATCTTTATATGATTGGAGCATTAATTCTCTGGTTTCCGCGGGATCGGCTGGACAAAAAATACGCATGTTGGGCAGAGCGTTTACCACGGCAATATCTTCTATTGCATAATGAGTGACTCCCACCGGGCCGTAGTAAAAACCGGCTCCTACCCCTATGATTTTGACGTTAGCATTGTGATAAGCGATATCATCCCGTATCTGTTCAAAACAACGGAAGGTCGCAAACGGGACAATGGAGTACACGTATACTTTTTTGCCTTCCATGGCAAGTCCGGCTGCCATTGCCATCATATTCTGTTCAGCCACTCCGCAGTTAGCGTACTGATTGGGAAACTTTTCTATAAATTCTTCCAACACAGAAAAACCCAAATCTCCGTTCAATAAAAAAACATTTTTGTCTTTCCTGGCCAATTCAATAAGGGTATTAACGAATGCTTTTCTCATTTACTCAACTCTTTGAGCGCTAAGTAATATTCTTCTTCGGTGGGTGATTTATAGTGCCATTTTAATTCGTTTTCCATAAAAGAAACCCCCTTGCCTTTAACGGTATTAGCAATCAAAAGACTGGGCCTGCCTTTTTTAAAAGGAATTGCGCCAAGAGATTTTTCCAACTCTAAATAGTTATGACCGTTAATTTCTTGCGCCTGCCAGCCAAAAGAAGACCACTTTTGGCGGAACGGCTCCAAATCCAATACTTCCTTAGTGCTGCCAAAAGATTGAATTTTGTTATAATCTATGATGACAATCAGATTATCCAGCGCATGATGACCTGCGAACAATGCCGCTTCCCAGGTTGAACCTTCGTCACACTCACCGTCTGAAACCAGTACAAAGACCCTGTGTTTTTGACGGTCTCTTTTGGCAGCCAAGGCCATACCCACTCCCATGCCAAAACCGTGGCCCAAAGAACCAGTTGAGACTTCGACTCCCGGCACGCAATCTTTGGTGGGATGAGCCGGTAGCGGACTTGAATCTTTGCAGTATCTATCAAGTATTTTCTTGCTGAAAAATCCCCTCAAGGCCAAGGTAGCATACAAAGCGCTGGCGGAATGCCCTTTGCTTAAAATAAATCTGTCGCGGTTGCTATCTTTGGGCTTTTTGGGATTGATATTTAAAACCTTAAAATAAAGAACAGTTAAAATATCTGCGCAAGAAAAATCAGAGCCGAGATGCGAATCCTTTGAAATAAATTTCATTTTCAATATTTCTTTCCTTATATCTTTTGCAATATTCTTGTAATTGATTTCTTTATGCATAAACATCAAGGTTGTTTTTGAACCATTCTATATTTTTTTTAAGACCTTCTTTTAAGCTATGATCCGGTTTCCAATAGAGCCTTTTTTTAATTTTAAAAATATCAGCCACCCATGACTTCGGCTCAGTTTGAGCCAATCTTACCTTATTATATTCTGGCATTATATTTGAACCGGTTATTCGTTTTACCATCACCGCCACATCTTGGACGGTACTTTGTTTACCAGTCCCGATATTGAACACTTCCCCCCTTATTTTTTTAATATTTTTAATGATTAGCATATAGGCGCTTATGAGATCTTCAATAAAAATAAAATCCCTCACCGAATCGGGTTTTGATAATTTTAATGCAGTGTTTTTTAAGCAAGCTGTTATTATATCAGGAATTAATCTTTCTTTTTCTTCAAAGGGGCCGTAGACCGAAAACAATCTCGTGGTCACCACCAGAAAGCCAAACTTCCTTGCCATCATTTGACAATATAGAGTTGCCGCTGATTTTGTAATGCCATATAAGTTATCTGCTTCCAACATATCGCCTTCTTTCATCGGCGCATCTTTTATCCCATATTCAGAGCTACTGGAAGTATTAATGAAGCATTTTACTTTTGCCCTATAACAAGCATTTACTAAATTAATAGTCCCCTTTAAGTTAGTGTCTATGGTCATATCAATATCCTGCTGGAATTTTTGATAAGCCCCATAAGTGGCAAAATGGATTACAATATCTGGCTTTATTTTTAAAATAAATTTTTCCGTTGCTTTATAATTTAAAAAGTCAGGAGAGTATAAACCTATTTTATTTTTTACTTTTTTAATCCGCCAAAGGTCTGCTTCTTTTCTTTCGGCAACAAAAACTTTATACCCCATTTCCAAAAACTTATAAACAAAATTAGCTCCGATAAAACCGGCGCCACCTGTAATTAAAACCTTCTTACTGGTAAGTTTTTTCATATATGTCTAAAATTTTCCCAAATAAGTCAAATTATACCCGCGCCGTTTGCTCTTCCAAAAACGGTCAATAAACTCCGGACGGAACCTTCTGGTGGCAAACTCTAGTTTTCTTTTGTAAAAATCAATTTTTTCTTTGAACTTATGTAATACTGTTAACTGATTTAAAGCCGGCTTATTGATATTTTTTTTACCCCAATCATAAGCAAGATACATGCCTTGGATCGGCTTTTTCATTTCTTTCAAGTCAGCGTTGGCGTTTTTGGTGGCGCAAAAATATATCTCAACCATATTTTTTGAAGACAGCGCATACTCATCTAAACTGGAACGATAGTTATACCGGTAAATATTTGACTTTTTATAAACATTGAAGCTACTGCCTTCAATTAAATAACAGCTAAAATTTGAAAAATCGTTGGCGGCAAAAAAATCAAAAAATAAATTAGGGTTAAAAGAATAAAAACCATGGTTAATAGTGTTAGAACACGGATTAATGAATATAATTCTCCCCCCTTTTTTAACCATCCGCGCCAAATTAGCCAAGGCGGTTGGCACATCAAACAAATGTTCTAAGGTCCCAGAGTCCAAAATAAAGTCGAACTTATCGTAGTACTTTTGATCAACCGGATAATTCAAATCAATTAAATAATCTGCATTTTCGTAATCGGAAATATCGGCAACAAAAACTTTTTTTACTCCTAGCATTGTCAAAACCGCAGAAACATTAGTAAACTTTTCTCGAGGAGTTCCTACACAATGAGGAATTTTATTTTTTACATCAAACCCGTCAGGTAAAATATTCGGTGTTATATTATGGGTATGGAAAACGCGTCTTACATCTTCTAATGTCTCGTATACTGCTAATTGTCCGATAACAAGAACATCCCCTTTCATAGGATGCTTTTTTTGCTCCATGGCCAATAAATGCAAATGAGAAGGCACAAGACCCATAATTTAAGAAATCAAATTATAATCTTTAAACTCAATTTATCACATATTTGTTAGGATGCAATTTTGTTGACTCTTTATTTTTATTATGTTACTGTTCATCAAGCAGTTCTTTTTCAACATACCACCTTTATCGGGAGATCAAACAATGCAAGGCACTGAAGAATTTCTTTGTCTTTTGAGAAAGATTGATCCTAAAAAACCTTATGGCACTAAATTGTTTAATGCACTGGCGCGCCTTACAGTAAGCGTAGGGGTTGAAGCCGTTTGTGTCAGGACTCAAGGAACCGAAACGCAAGTTTACATGACTCGGCGTTCAGCTAATGACACGGCTTACCCTGGACAATGGCATTGTCCAGGGTCAATCATCAGGCCCGGCGAAGAAATTTCTTATGTTTTCTCTCGCTTGGGTGAGAAAGAATTCGGTTCAAAACTCTCTTCTTGGAGGTTTGTTGCAAATATCAATAACATTCAAGAAAAACGGGGGCATTTTCTTTCATTAGTTTACCTTTGCCAAATGGCAGAAGACAAGCAAAAGGGAAAATGGTTTTCTAAGAACTTTCTTCCTGAAAACACAGTGGCGTTTCATTCCCAAAGAATAATTCCTGCTGCCTTAAAAGCTTTTCTTTCCAATCAATAACAATTTACGCGCGCTTCTTCTTAAGGGCGCGTTTTTTATGAAATGGACTTTTTATACCAATCAAAAGTTTCTTGGATTCCGTTTTCTAATGGGGTTTGCGGCTGCCATCCCAAAATTTCCCTGGCTTTAGTCCAATCAAGATATTGAGCGGGTATTTCGTTTTTAGCGGTATTTAAAATTTTATAATTTATTTTCGCTCCCAACACCTCTTCCGATTTTCTAATGACATCCATTACGCTCATTATGTTTTCCGAACCAAAATTGAAAGCTTGGCCAAAATCTTTTTTATGATTTGCAAGCTGAATACATCCAGCCACAATATCTTTTACGTAAGTATACTCGCGCACCATGGTCCCGTCGCTCCGAATCAACAACTCTTTTTTATATAGCACCGATTCCATTATGCCCGGAATAATACGCGAAGCATTAAGGTCTCCCGGGCCAAAAACATTGCTAAAACGGGTAATTAAAATCGGTAAACCGTAAGTGTTAGCATATGTTTGGGCGATTAAATCCGCCGACGCTTTTGAAACGTCGTAAGGGTGGTCTCCCTTTAGAGGAAAATTCTCTCTGTATGGTAGTTGGGTAGACTTACCATAAGCCTTGTCGGAAGATACTATCACAATAGATTCTATGTTTTTTTGTTTCCGGCAAATTTCCAAAATATTTACCGTACCCATAATATTGGTCTCTATGGCATCAAATGGATTATAGTACGCGTTTTCAACCAGCGGTCTGGCGGCAAAATGGAAAATAACACTTGGATTTTCTTTTGCAAAAATTCCCATAATATTTTTATCTCGCACATCCGCTTGGTAAAAAACAGCCTCTGAAGGAACATTTTCCCTTTTTCCAGAAGATAGGTCGTCAACAACCACCACTCTCTGACCTTGACGAACCAATTCTTTTGCCAAATTGCTACCAATAAATCCTGCTCCACCTGTAATCAAAATCGTTTTTTGCTGTGACTCGTCAAAGCTTCTAATAGAGACGGCAGATACCGACTCATTCTTTTCATCTTGCCACACTTTCCATTTTGGGCTTTTTCCCCAAAGTTTATTCAAATACAGAAAATCTTTATGGGTGTCCATGCCGTGCCAAAATCCTTCATGTTTATACAAGACAGCCTGCTTTTCTGGAATAAGCAGTTTTAGCGGGTCTTCTATCATATCCCCGGGTTTTAGATATTTAAAGAATTCTCTATTGAACACCATAAACCCGCCATTAACGTAGTCATACAGCATGGGTTTTTGAGCAAATTCAGTGATAATATTATTTTGGTCGGTATTGACCATCCCCCAACGGGATTCCGGATGCACGCCTGTAATAGTAGCTATTTTGCCGTGTGAACGGTGAAAAGCAACCAGTTTCTCAATATCAATATCGGCCACGCCGTCCCCATAGGTAACCATAAAAGTATCTTCGGCAATGTAATCTTTGATTTTCAAAACACGCTCGCCGTGAGGTGTTTCCAGACCAGTATCGGCAAATAATATATTAAAATCTTTAAGAAAAAAATCCTTGTCGTAATACTTTTGTTTTAAAAAATAATCTTTAATGTAGTCCCCTTTATAACCCAAGGCCAACACAAAATCTTTGTAACCAAAATGATTATAAATTTTCATGATATGCCAAAGAATCGGTTTACCGCCGATTTCCACCATTGGCTTTGGCTTAAATTCAGTTTCTTCTCTTAAGCGGGTTCCTGTTCCCCCACAAAGAATTATTGTTTTCATGTATTAGACCCCAAATGCTCCAAAATATTTTTAATTTCATCTTTACTCAACCAATCTTTATTCATATCACTGGCGTAATTAAACCCTTCTTGCAGAATCTTGCCATCTTTGTGGTTGCTAGCATCCCAAAAAGCAAATTCTGGTTCTATAATAAAATACTTCTCAAACTCTTTTGAGTGTTTGGCTTCTTCGGAAGTTAATAAGGTTTCGTTAATTCTTTCACCCGGACGCATGCCTATAATTTTGATTTTTGCTTCTGGGGCAATGGCTTTGGCTAAATCCATAATGCTCATACTTTTAATTTTGGGAACAAAAATCTCCCCGCCTTTCATTTTATCAATAGCATCGATAACAAAATAAATACCGTCTTCCAAAGTGATCCAAAATCTGGTCATTTTTTCGTCAGTAACAGTAAGTTCTCCTTTGCGTTTTTGCTCCAAAAACAACGGTATAACGCTTCCCGAGCTGCCGAGAAAATTTCCGTAGCGGGCGCAACTAAACACCGTTTGATTGCCACCTGAATAATTATTGCCCTGTATAAATAATTTTTCCGCAACCAGCTTGGTAGCTCCATATAAATTACTGGGCTGAACAGCTTTATCAGTGCTGATATTTATTACTTTTTTTACAGAGTTGTTAATTGCCTCTTCAATCACATTTATTGTTCCCTTAATATTTGTTTTTATAGCTTCAATAGGATTATATTCGCACAAATTAACGTGTTTTATGGCAGCGGCATGCACTACAATATCCACACCATTCATTGCTCTATGCAAACGACTTTTGTCCCTAATATCCCCCATTAAGAATCGTAAGCGAGGATCATTGAATTTTCTCTCCATTTCCACTTGGGCAAGCTCGCTATTGTCATAAATTCTGATGCTTTTAGGGTTATATTTCCCAAGCGCAATCTCTGTGAATTTCTGTCCAAAAGACCCGCATCCCCCTGTTAACAAAATTGTTTTATCGCTTAGAATCATGTTTAATTTTTGTTTGATTGATAAAAAAACTTAATCTCTTTTACCATGTAATCCATTTCTTTTTTACTTAAAGATGGATACATCGGCAATGTAAGAACTTGTTCGCTTATTTCTTCCGTAACGGGCAAAACACCCTCCTTAAACCCGAATTTTTCTCTATAAAATTTGGTCAGATGAATCGGCTCAAAATATACTTTTGCCATAATGCCTTTTTTGTTCAAAAAATCTTTCAGAATGTCTCTTGTCTTCTTACCATGTTTTAACCTAATTGTATACATCTGATACGAAACAAATTCATTCTTGCCTTCATTGGGAATTATCATTTCATTAAAATGAGATAGTTTTTTTGTTAAATATTTCGCATTTTTCCTTCTCATTTTTATGATTTTATCAACCTTAGACAATTGTGATATTCCAAGAGCAGCAGTAATATTAGACATCCTAAAATTATATCCTAATTGTACGTAATCCATATAGTCCGACGCTTAGAAATAATTAGAAGTTTCCAAACTGCCATGAGACCTTATTGTCTTCATTTTTTCATATAATTTTTTATTGTTAGTTACTATCACTCCCCCTTCGCCTGTTGTAATTACTTTTGGCCCGCAAAAGCTGAACATCGCCGAATCTCCAAATGTTCCCACTTTTTTGTTGCCAATCATCGTACCCAAAGATTCCGCAGCGTCTTCTATTAAAATAAGATTATGTTTATCGGCTATTTTTTTTATCTCTTTTATTTGACATGCAGACCCGCCATAGTGCATAGGCATAATTGCTTTCGTTTTCTTAGTGATTCTTTTCTGAATATCCAAAGGGTCTATGCCAAAAGTTTTCTCTTCAATTTCCGCAAAGACCGGCTTGGCTCCTACAAACAAGGGCGCATTAGCTGTAGCAATAAATGAAAAAGAAGGAACAATGATCTCATCTCCCTGACCAAAACCATAGGCGAGCATTAAAGCATGCAAAGCAGAAGTTCCTGAATTAAAGGCCAGGGCATACTTTATTCCAACATAACTAGCTACAGCTTTTTCAAACTTTTCTATTTTCGGCCCTATAGCCCAATGAGTCCCGCTTTTAATAACATCTGTTACTGATTTAATATCTTTTTTATCCCAATAAATTTTAAACAAAGGAATTCTCCAACTCATGAGATTTTTTTAATGACTTTAGCCGGTATACCAAAAGCAACAACATTATTTGGTATATCTTTATTTACAAAACTAAAGGCGCCTATCACTGAATTTTCGCCAACCGTTACCCCCGGCATTACTATGGAATGCGACCCAATTTTGCAATTTTTTTTCAAAACAACCTTGCCTTTTTTATTGTCTATGGTTGACTCGGAATAAACGGAACAATGCGAACCTATTTGGACAAAATCTTCAATGACAACCCTACTTTTAGCCTGAATATATGTAAAAGCGCCAATGTCCGTCTTATTGCCCAATGTGAAATTCTTAACTCCTTGAACCAGCCAATGATACTTTGTTAGCTTGCCCTCTTTTATAATTGGTTTTCTCCAATTCTTAAATCTTTCTTCTGCCATAGTTTTTAATAAGATAATTTTTTATCCAAAAGTTTTTCATCAATTTTGATATTAATCAAAGTGTTGGTAATTTTATAGCTTGTTTTGCCATCACCATAAGGATTTTTCATTTTCTTCATTTTTTTAATAAAATTTTTATCGTACAACCCTTTTCTAACGGCTTTCTTGATTTCTTCTTTATTATAAACCACATCAATGACATTTCCCGCTCTTTCCCTGCCTCTTTGCCTGGTTCCTATATTGACAAAAGGCAGGTCAAAAAATGGCGCCTCTATGATGCCAGAACTTGAATTTCCAACCATAACGCTGACAATTCCAAGTAGACTTAAATAATCAGTTCTTGGAATGTTTTTATAAATTTTAATAAAAGGAATTTTTCTGTATCTTTCTATCACTTTTATCATTTTTCTTCCGCCGGCGTCAGAATTAGGATAAATTACAATCACTTGGTACCCAAGCCCTTTTAGAGCTTTCATTGTCTCTTCCATTTGGATTCCGGATTGATTAATTTCTGCGGTTACCGGATGTTGCACAGTTAATAATATCGGTTTCAATAAATCTAAGCCATATTTAAGGGCAACTTCTTCTTTGGGAATCAACTTTTTATTTACAATCTCATCCAATCCCGGAGCTCCAACCACATGCACCCTCATCTTTTCTTCTCCCATTTTCAATATCCTTTCTGCCGATTTTTTGGTCGCAGGAAAATGGATATGGGCCAGCTTAGTAATGGCATGCCTTGCTGTATCATCTATCGTAGAAGACACGTCCCCGCCATGGATATGGGCAACAGGAACTGATAAATACGATCCCACAATCGCTCCGGTTAACGTTTCCGCCCTGTCTCCCAATAATAATATAATATCTGGCTTGATTTCTTTGATTTTTACGGATAACAGTTGGATTAACTTTCCCAAAAAAACCGCCATTGATTCTTTACTGTCTTCTTGGTAAATAACGTTCATCATATCAACCTCAAACCCGTCTTTTTTTACTTCGTTAACAGTTTTTCCAAACTCGGGCATTAAGTGCATGCCCGTAACCGCTATTTTCAACTCCAGACGCAGATTTTTTTTAATGGCAAGTAGGGTTTCTCTGATAAGTCCGTAGTCGGCTCTGGTGCCAGAAATATATAAAATTTTCCTTTTTTTCATACCATTTTCCAATTAATTAACCTATCTTTCTTAATATCAACTTTTGCTTTTTTGCCAATAATTTTGTTGATGTACTTCGGTTCAATTCCAGTGCCCGGTCTTTTTATGGCAATCATGTTCTTAGTAATTATTTTATTTTTGAGAATAACTCTCGCTGTCACAATGCTTTTTCTTACTATTTTTTTGATCTTTTCTTCACTCTTAGTCGGCTTTTTTATCCCATCTCCAAGAGCAATTTCTGTATTTCTTATCATGGCAACCATTTCTTTTAATTCTTTCGGTTCCAAACTGGCTTTATGGTCTGGCCCTGGTAAATTTTTATCCAATGTAAAATGCTTTTCTAATACACAAGCTCCCATAGCTACTGCCATCACAGCCGCTAAAAAACCTTTAGTATGGTCTGAATAACCAACTGGTAAATTAAAAACTTTTCTCAAAGTTACCATTGCTCTTAAGTTGACTTGATTTAACGGACAAGGATAATTACTTGTGCAATGAAGCAATATTATTTTTTTATTGCCATTTTTTTCTATTGTTTTTATTGCTTCTTTTACTTCTTTTAAATTCGCCATGCCAGTTGACAATAATATCAATTTTCCTTTTCTCGCGATTTTTTCTAAAAGGAGAGTGTTGGTCAGGTCGGCAGAACCAACTTTGAAAGCAGGAACTAATAAATTCAAAAAATCGACAACGTTTTCTGTGTGCGCGGTGGAAAGAAGAACAATGTTTTTCTTACCACAATATTTTTTTAACTCCTTAAAATCGCTTTTTTGCAATTCAAGTTTTTTCAGCATTGAAAATTGAGTTTGTTTTTTGCCGATATTTTTTTTCTGGTAGCCGGCCATAGGCGCGCTTCTGGTAACTAAATCCCCTGCTGTAAAAGTTTGGAATTTTATCGCGTCAGCTCCCGCTTTTTTGGCAGCATCAACTAATTTTTTCGCCATAGCTAAAGATCCGTTGTGATTGACACCTGCCTCAGCAATTATAAAACATTTTTTCAGATTGATATTTTTCATTTTATGTCAAACGCTTAAAACCAGAGTGGGCAACTGGACCATCAAGCTTTTTCAACACGCTTTTATCAGATATGGCTTTTTTAATAATAAAGCAAACTTCATCAAAATTTTTAAGGTATCCATCTATATGATGTTTTTTATGCGCAAAAGATAAGTAAACACTTTTTGAAGTCAAATACCCCCTTTTAAGCATTTCCTGATTAAAAAGCGTGTGAACAGCTTGGGAAATATCACCATAATCAAATTTTAGGGTAATTAATGGCTCAATATTAGAAATCTCTATTTTAATACCATATTTTTGAGCTGTTTTTTGCCATCCGGAACTTATTAAATTACCAGTTTTACAAAGATATTTTGGCACATCATATTTTTTTAGTTTTTTGATTGTTGCTATGGCGGCTGCAGGACCCACTCTTTCGGTCCATGAGGTGCTTGAAATAAAAGTTTCTTGAGCTGAATTCATAATCTTCTTTCTGCCAACCACGGCAGCCATAGGATAACCATTACTCATTGCTTTAGCAAAAACAACTATATCGGGATTCACTCCATACAAAGAATATATGCCGCCCACATTCATCCTCCAGCCAGATGTTATTTCGTCAAATATCAAAACGGCTTTATTATTATTGGCTATTTGCCTTATTCTTTGCAAGAAACCCTTATCGGGTTTGTGTTCTCTTCGCGGTTCCATTACTATTGCAGCAACGCTATTTTTTCTGATAATTTTCTCCAATTCTTCTATTTTATTATAATTGAAAGGAATGGCAGTCCCCTTTAAAGATCTTGGCACTCCAAGGGGATACAATCCGGGAAGCAACTGTCCGTCAAGGTTTTTATTATCGTCTAAATTAGCCGAGAGATACCAATCTGACCATCCATGATATCCACAAAAAGCCAGTTTATCTCTTTTTGTATAAGCCCTGGCGATTCTAACTGCAATAGCCATTGCTTCTCCTCCACTTCTTGCGTATCTTACCATTTTCGCCCATGGATTGATTTTTAACAGCATATCTGCCAATTCAACCTCCTCTGGTGAATTTAGGGTTGCCATTGATCCCGAATCAATAACTGATTTTACTGCCTTATTAACATCATCATCGGCATAACCCAATATACAAGCTCCTACTCCCATAATAGACATATCTATAAACTTGTTGCCGTCTAAATCCCAAGTTTCAACTCCTTTTACCTATTTAAAATAAGACGGCCAATGATCCGGCAAAAACATTTCAGGTCTTTTAGATAAAAGTTGAGTACCGCCAGGAATAACTCTTTTTGCCTTTAACCAAAGTTTAGGACCTTTTTTAATTTTTATTTTTTGGAGCATCTTTTTCAATTGCTGATAATAATTTTAAAATTTTTATATCTTCTTCCAACGAATTTGGAAATTTTCCCCTACCGGAAATTTTATCAATAAAAGATTTTATTTCGTCCATATACATATTTTCAGTTATGTTGCTATTATACCCTTGAGCAGCATAACCTTTCACATACGACTCATTTTCCCATTCTTTATTATTTGGGTTGTATATTTTTATAACTTCGTCGTCCCATCTCCATAAAATCTGGGCTTTTTCTAAATTTAAAGAAAGGCTTCTTGTCGCGAAACGCGAAACAACATCCACAAGCATTGAGCCATATATGCCTCCAAAATCCATTGAAAAAACATATGTGTCGTCAATATCAATCCCCAAATCAATGGTCTTGCCAAAGAAACCTTTAACGTTTTGAGGCAAACCAAAAATGTCGGTCAACCAAGTAAGCTCAAAAGGCACCATTTCCCTGCCTCCACCAGTCTCTTTCTTACTGACATAAAAATCTTTTATATTTTCCCATGGGTGCCAATCCGGTAAATATTGGCCGACATGGTAAATAAAATTTGTTGTCTTGCCGTATTTCCCTCCATTAACCAACTCTTTTATCTTTTTGACAGCTGGATGAAATTTCATAGTGCATGATGGTGCTATAAAAACATTTTTCTCTTCTGCTTTTGTTTTAAGTTCTTCTAAATTTCCCATTACCACGCTTGCTTCCACAAACGCAGGAATTCTTGCTTCAATCGCTAATGTTATATATTCATTGTGATGATTCGGTGGAGTGGAAATCACAAGCGCATCAAAACTATTAAGATTAGCTTTTTTAATGTCGTTTAATGTTTTTATGCCATATTTTTCTTCTGACTCTTTTCGTCTATGCTCTTGCATATCAAAACAAAAAATCTCAACTGAACCAATCGATTGTAAATTCCTTATGCGCCTTTTACCCATTGACCCCAAACCTATGATTAGAATTTTCATAATTTATTTCTTATTCAGCTTAATCTTTAATATTGATTCGTGGCACAAGAAATCATACAAATCATCAATCTCATAATTTTGCCATCTCTCTATAAAATATGGCATTGTCCTCTGCCCATAAAATGTTTTGTTTTTTTTAAGTACATCTGTTTTTGATATATATATAACTCCATAGGGGAAGTAAACCTTTGGCAACTGCTGACGCTGATAAAATCTATTTTTATTCTTCATAAATGGAATAACGGAACCTTTTTTAACATTTTTTAGTATATGTGGTTTTTCAAGTTGGACTTCCCCAAGGCTTACAAGAGAATCGGCCCTTTTCATATTTTTTATGAAAAATTCGATTGCATTATCTATGTCAAAATCTTTTCTTAATGGAGAAGTTGGTTCTAACAAAACAACTATATCAAAAAATTCTCCTCTTTTTTCAAACCACTTTACCGCATGCATAATTGCGTCATATATTAAAGATTTGTCCTTGGCCAACCTTTTAGGTCTCAAAAATGGGACCCGCGCTCCATATTTCTTTGCGATTTTTGCAATATCTTTACTGTCAGTACTTACTATTAAATTATCAATATGCTTACTTCTTATTGCTTGTCCGATCGTCCAAGCAATAAGAGGTTTACCCAAAAGAGACCTTATATTTTTATTCGGCAGTTCTTTTGATCCTCCCCTGGCTGGAATTATTGCTAATATTTTATATTTTCCCATTTTGGCTTTCTTGAATAAAAAATTCTGCTAATTTTAAATCGTGTTTATTATCTATATCGACGCTTCTTTCTTTTGGCATAATATAGGGCAACACTCTCTCGCAAAAGAAACTTTTGTATTTAAACAAATTGCCTGGAGTTGAAATGAATATTGCTCCATTTGGAATATAGGCCTTAGGCAGGTCCTGCCTCCTTTGGTTTAAATATTTGCTGTCAAAAACCGGCTTTAAATATTTTTCTTTAATTTTAAAAGACCAATGGGGTGAATGTTCCAATTCGCATATGCTAATCACCGATTCACAAGTATTTTTAAAGAAAATATCCAAAGCTTGATCAATATCTTTTGCGGTACGCAATGGCGAAGTTGGTTGAAGCAATAAAACAACGTCCGGTTTGTATTTTTCATTACGGGCCAAATAATCAATTACATGATCCACGGCCTGTTGAGTTGGGCTAAAATCCTTTGCAAATTTTTTAGGTCTTTTAATCACTTCCGCCCCAGCGCTTATAGATATGTCAGAAACTTCTTTGCTGTCGGTGGAAACTACAATTCTAGTCACATACTTACTTTGTAATGCCGAATTTATCGTATAAACAATTAATGGCTTGCCAGCCAAAATCCTAATGTTCTTTTTGGGAATACCTTTTGCTCCTCCTCGCGCGGGGATTATTGCAATAATTTTTTTATTTTTTTTCGTCGGTCTCATTTCAAAGTTTTTGGAACCTTTCGCTATTTAAAATATTCCTAGGATCTTCCCTGGCCATCTCTAAACAACTAGGGTTGATTTTTTTCCCAACGGGTGGAACCATATTTGCCCTAAAGCCGCATATTATGTTTAGCTGTGATAAAATCTTTAGGGTGACTTTATTGTATGAATTAAGAGGATGGGACATTGAGATAACCTCTTTGTTGCAAGTTTTTTTAATGTGGTTATAGTTTCTCGCATACTGACTTACTTGCTCTTTATAAGGCAGCTCGGAAAATTGAAAAGGATGGTTATACGAATGTA
>CAZBAA010000004.1:18003-19126 GCA_964490095.1 uncultured Candidatus Saccharibacteria bacterium | reverse complement strand
TAAAGACAGAGATTAACGAGAAAAATTCTATAGTTAAAAAAGTAGAAACAGTCGGTGGTTTCGTCAATTTTTTTATTTCCAAGGATTATTTTAGCAATAAATTAGCAGTTATTTTGAAAGAAAAAAACAAATTTGGGAGTTTGAAAATCGGCAAGAAGGAAAAAATAAATGTAGAATTTATTTCAGCCAACCCAACGGGCCCTTTGACTTTAGGTAACGGAAGAAGCGGTTTTTGCGGAGATGTTTTAGCTAATGTTTTAGAAAAAGCGGGCTATAAAGTAAAAAGAGAATATTATATTAACGATACCGGTGAGCAAATTAAAAAGCTCGGCCATTCTGTTTTAGGAGATGCGCAGGCCGTTTACAAAGGAAAATATATCAATGAACTTAAGAAGAAATTATTGCGGGGTCAGACCCCGCAATATTCTGCGGAAAAAGTTGGCGAGCAGGCGGCAAAAATCATTTTAAACCAAATAATAAAGCCGTCGGTAAAAAAGATGGGAGTAAAATTTGACGTTTGGTTTTCAGAAAGATCTCTTTATAAAAGCAAAGAGGTAGATAAAGCCATAGATGAAATTACCCGGAAAGGTTTTACTTATAAAAGCGAAGGGGCAATATGGTTTAAGTCCCAAGGCCTTGGAGATGATAAAGATAGGGTGTTAATTAGGTCAGATGGCGCCAAGACATATTTTGCTTCAGATATTGCTTATTTGAAAAATAAGTTTGAAAGAAAGTTCAATCGTCTGATTTTGTTTTTAGGAGCAGATCACCACGGTTACGTAGCTCGGTTAAAAGCGGGCGCCTATGCTTTAGGGTATAAGAAAGATAGTATCAATGCTATTGTGGCGCAATTGGTAAGGTTATTTGAAAAAGGCAAAGAAGTTAGAATGTCAAAGAGAACTGGTATTTATGTGACAATTGACGAATTGATTGATGAAGTCGGTCTTGATGTTGCCAGGTTTTTCTTTTTAACGAGGGGCAACGATACACAATTCAGTTTTGATATGGATTTGGCGAAAGAAAAATCAGATAAAAATCCGGTTTTTAAAGTTCAGTACGCCCATGCTCGGATTTGCGCGATAATGCATAAATTAAGAGAACAAAAACCGAAACTCAAAACCCA
>CAZBAA010000004.1:0-17993 GCA_964490095.1 uncultured Candidatus Saccharibacteria bacterium | reverse complement strand
GAAAGTCCCGGAAATCATTGAGGACACTGCCAGGGAGTATCAAGTTGAAAGGATTCCACAATACGCTATAGGGCTAGCTGACGCTTTTCATAGTTTTTACGAGAGTTGCCAGGTTATAACTAAAGATAAGGAATTAAGCCGGACAAGATTGGTCTTGGTTTTGGCGACAAAAATAATTCTTAAGAATTCGTTAGATTTGATGGGTATATCAGCCCCGGAAAAAATGTGATTATGGAACTAAACAATAAATACTATATAATGCGCCATGGTGAAGCAATCTCTAATGTAAAAAGAATTGTTTCTTCTTGGCCGGAAAAATTTAACAACCCCCTTACCCAAAAAGGGCGGCAAATGGTCAAAGAAGCGATCCTTAAATTAAAAGATAAAAATATAAATTTAATTTTTACTTCACCTCTTTTAAGAACTAGGCAAACGGCCGAGATTGCGGGCAAAGTACTAAAAGTAAAGCCCAAAATAGATAAAAGGTTGAGGGAAATCGGCTTTGGAGTTTTCAACTCAAAATCAATATTTGATTTTCACGGTCAATTTAAAAAAGAAGAGGAAAGAATCAGCCACAGCGCGCCAAGAGGGGAAACTTACAGGCACTTATTAGAAAGAATGTTTAGTTTTTTAAAAGATATAGATAAAAAGTATAAAGGTAAAAACATTCTAATAATAAGTCATGAATGTCCGTTGTTTATTTTGGAAGGAAAAGTGAAAGGCTTTTCTTTGAAAGAAATCATAAAAAACAACCCTTTTAAAAATAGGATTCACAAAAGCGAAGTAAGGTTTTTGAATTAACTTATGAGTTATAATTTTCCAGAAAAAGAGAAAGAAGTGCTTAAATTTTGGGGAGATAATAAGATTTTTGAAAAGCTTCGTCAAAAAAACAAAGGCAAAAAGCGCTGGTCGTTTTTAGACGGCCCTATTACGGCAAATAATCCAATGGGAGTTCACCATGCTTGGGGTAGAACCTTCAAAGACCTGTTTCAGAGGTACAAAGCCATGCAAGGTTATGAATTAAGATACCAAAACGGTTTTGATTGCCAAGGGTTATGGGTTGAAGTTGAAGTTGAAAAAGAACTAGGCTTCAAAAACAAAAAAGACATTGAGAAATACGGAATTGATAAGTTTGTTGAAAAATGCAAGGAAAGAGTCAAAAAGTATTCGGCTATACAAACAGAGCAATCAATAAGGTTGGGCCAGTGGATGGACTGGGAAAATTCGTATTACACGATGTCTGATGAGAATAATTATGCCATCTGGCACTTTTTAAAAGAATGCTGGCAAAAGGGATATTTATACAAAGGCAGGGACTCGGTGCCTTGGTGCCCAAGATGCGGAACCGCAATTTCTCAACATGAAATTTTAACTGAAGAGTACAAAGAAATTACACACAAGGCGATTTATTTTAAGTTGAAGGTTATAGATCGACCCAACACTTATTTTCTTGTTTGGACAACTACCCCTTGGACAATACCAGCTAACGTTGCTTTGGCCGTAAATCCGAACATGGAATACGGGCTTTATGATGACGGCAAAGAAAAATTAATCTTATCCAAAGATTTAGCCAAGAATGTTTTAACCAAAGAATTTGCTTTAAAGAAAAGTTTTAAGGGCAAAGCTCTAAAAGGCCTAAAGTACGAAGGGCCTTTTGATGATTTGCCAAGAGTTAAAAGAATATCAGCCGAGAACTTAAAAACTTTTCATACAGTTGTTTCGGATAAGGACTTAGTTACAGCTGTTGAAGGAACAGGCATAGTTCACATAGCGCCCGGGGCCGGTGAAGAAGATTTTAAAATCGCTCAAAAAGAAAAATTGGCAGTAATTGATATTATTGACGAAGGAGCTTTTTATTTAAACGAAATGAATGACTTTTCCGGCAAAAGCGCCAAAAATAATCCAGAAATAATTTTTGGTTATTTGCAAAGTTACAAACAAGGCCAGTTCTTTTATAAAACAGAGGATTATACTCACCGTTACCCAACTTGCGGGCGTTGTAAAACAGAGTAAGTTTGGAGGGTTGTTAATGAATGGTATATAGCGATGGACAAGCCATCGAATTCAAAAATCAAAAATAAAAAATCAAAAAGCTTACGGGAAAGTTTAGTAAGCATTGTTAAGGAAATTCAGTGGATTCCCTCTTTTGGCAAAGAAAGAGAACTGGATTGGCTGAAAAATATGCGCGATTGGTTGATTTCAAAAAAGAGATATTGGGGGCTGGCCTTGCCTATTTTTGAATGCAGTTGCGGTAGTTTTGAAGTTATTGGTTCAAAAGAAGAACTGCAAAAAAGAGCAATTGAGGGGATAGAAAAGTTTTTAGGCAACTCTCCTCACCGGCCATGGATTGATAGTGTAAAAATAAAGTGTCAAAAATGCGGCAAGTTAGTTTCTAGGATACCCGATGTCGGCAATCCTTGGCTGGATGCCGGCATAGTGCCGTACTCTACTACAGGTTATTTTAAAGATAGGTCTTATTGGGAGAAATGGTTCCCTGCAGAAATGGTTGCGGAATCTTTTCCGGGGCAGTTTAAAAATTGGTTTTACAGTTTATTGACGATGTCGGCTGTTTTAGAAAATAAAAGTCCGGTCAAAACAATTTTTGGTTATGCTTTGGTTAAAGATGAAAAGGGAGAAGAAATGCACAAATCAAAAAGCAATGCTATCTGGCTTGATGAAGCTCTTTTGGCCATTGGCGCCGATCCGATGCGCTGGATGTTTTTAAAGCAAAACCCGGCAGAAAATCTTAGTTTTGGGTATAACAAAGCCGATGAGGTAAAAAGAAAGTTATTGATTCTTTATAACGTTTTTGCCTTTTTTGGCACTTATGTTAAGAAAGAAGAACTTTCTAAAATAGATTCAAACCCTTCGCCCAAGAGAGTTTTAGACAGATGGATTTTGTCGAAAACGGATCATCTAATCGGCCTTTGTGAATTTAATTTGGAAAAATATGACGTTGCCAAAGCGGTTCTAGCAATAGAAGACTTTTTCATCAACGATTTATCTTTATGGTACATAAGAAGGTCAAGAAAAAGATTTGTTGGTGACAACCAAGATAGGCCAGAGGCAGTACTAACCCTTTATTATGCGCTTTTGAATATTGTAAAACTGATAAGCCCAATGATGCCATTTTTTGCGGAAAATATCTATCAAAATTTAAGAACAAACACTATGCCAGAATCAGTTCATTTGTGCGACTGGCCCCAGTTAAAAGAGGAAGGATATGCCGATTTAGAACTGGAAGGCAAAATGGACGAAGCCCGTAATATTGTCAATTTGGCTCTGGCAAAAAGATCAGAAAAAGCAATTAAAGTAAGACAGCCGCTTGCTTTAATTAAGATAAAAAATAAGAAACTGAAAATTGAAGGTGAAAAAGAAATATTGGAATTAATAAAAGACGAGATTAATGCTAAGGAAATTATTTTTGATTCTAAATTAAAAAGTGATATAGAGCTTGATACAAAAATTACAAAAGACCTTAAAGAAGAAGGAATGGCAAGAGATATAGTTAGACACATTCAAAACATGAGAAAAGAGGCGGGTTTAAAGCCAGAAGATAAAATTTTAGTTTCGTTCTCCGGAGATTCTGAAATAAGCGGTATTTTAGAAAAAAACAGGAAAACCATATTAGAAAAGATTAAAGCGAAAGATTTCATTTCGGAGAAAAAGCCAGAATTAAAAGTTGATGCAGAAAAGATGGTGGAAATTGACCAGCGAAAATTATTATTAAAAATTAAAAAATTATAAATGACAGCTATTTATTACAGAACAGGAGCCTTTGTTTTTAGAAAAAAAGATGTTTTTGAGGCAGACAGGGTTTTTTCGGTTTTTAGCGATGAATTTGGCAAGCTGGAAGTAATAGGCCGCGCCATAAGAAAGATAACCTCAAAATTAAGAGGGGGAATTGAAATTTTTTCTTTATCGGAAATTGAGTTCGTGCAGGGGAAAAATCTTAAGACACTCACTGACACAGTTTCTCTAGAAAAGTTTGGCAATATAGCGCAAGACCCCAATAAGTTAGAGATTAGCGGTAAGATAGCCGATGTTTTGGACAACTTTATTAAAGGTCAAGAAAAAGACGAGTTGATATTTGCTTTACTGAGAGATGTGTTCAGTAAATTAAACGACGCAAAGTTAAAAACTTTTGGCGTTCAATTGGTCTATCACTATTTCCTTTGGAATTTTTTTTCTTTGGCAGGGTATCATCCCGAAATTCAAAAATGCGCCGCCTGTCAGATGAAATTGAGCCCCGACATTATTTATTTTTCGAATAAAGAGGGGGGAATTATATGCAAGAATTGTTCAAGTTCTGATATAAAAGCCAAAAAGATCAATTCTGATATTGTTAAGATGTTAAAGTTGATTTTAAAAAAGGATTGGCATATTTTGTCTAGATTGAAAGTTGGTGATTTTTCTCAGAAATTACTCAAAGAAGTGTCAGATAATTATTATCACTATATTTTGCCTAGCCATTAAGTGTTACAATCAAAGGACATATGAGCAGAAAAATAATTTTTATATTTTTAGCATCGGCCATTGTTGTCTTGGGCCTTTTGGGTTTTTGGCTTTACAGCAACAACACTTTTTCAAAAGGAGTTTTAAAGCTGGAAATCTTGGGACCCGACACAGCTAAAATGGGTGATGAAGTGGAGTATACCGTTAAATACAAAAATAACGGCAACTATGTTTTGCAAGAACCCCGGCTCATTTTTGAACTGCCAGAGCACTCTCTAACTGAAGACGGGAAAACAAGATTTACTCAAGATTTAAAAGATATTTATCCCGGCGATGAGGATTTTGTAAAATTCAAAGCGCGGCTTTTAGGCAGTGAAAACAGCTTAGTTGTGGCTAAGGCCTGGCTTTCCTATATGCCTAAAAACCTGACGGTTCGTTTTGAATCAGATACCACTTTTAGCGCTAAAATCAACCTGGTGCCTATAACCTTGGATTTTGATTTGCCCTCAAAAGTGGAAAGAGGCAAAGAAATACAGTATTCACTTAATTATTTTTCCAATGTGGATTATCCTTTAGAAAACCTAAGCATAAGAATTAACTCTATAACCGGCTTTCAATTAGAAAGCGCCAGCCCTCCATCTTTAGACAAATCCGAATGGAAAATCCCGGTCTTAAACAAAGCGCAAGGCGGCAGAATAACGGTTAATGGCAGAATCACTAGCGACCCGGGGCAACTTTTGGATTTTGCGGCCAAGCTGGGCACGTGGCGCGACGGAGAATTTGTTTTAATAAAAGATGTTTCAAAACAAGTGTCCGTCGTGGAACCCTTAATTTTCATATCCCAGCTTATTAACGGATTTCCCAATTATGTTGCTTCTCCCGGAGAGAATTTGCATTACGAAGTTTTTTTTAGAAACATTGGGTCCACGCCTTTTGACAATTTGTTTTTATTAACCAAACTTGATGGCCTGGCTATAGATACGCAAAGCATTAAATCTACCAGAGGCGAGGTTAGGGCGAATGATAGATTAATCGCCTGGGACCAAAAACAAGTGCCGGAGTTGGGGCGTTTGGTTCCCCAACAGGAAGGCAAGGTTGAGTTTGATGTCCAGTTGAAAAATGATTGGCAGCAACCTTATTCAGAAAACAACAACACGTTAATTAAAAACAAGGTTGATATTTCTCAAATTGTCAACGAGTTTCAAACGAAGGTTAATTCAAAGTTAGAGGTCTTACAAAAGGGATATTATTCCAGCCAGGCCGGAATTGCAAATTCAGGGCCCAATCCTCCTATAGCCGGAACTTCAACAACTTATACAATAACTTGGGAGCTTAAAAATCATTTCAATGATATTAAAAACGCAAAAATTAAGGCAGTTTTACCCAGGAATGCAAACTTGACTGGTAGAATTTCACCAGAAAACGAATTTTCTGACTTTTCGTTTGATAACAGCAGCGGGGAAATAGTTTGGAATGTTTCAGGGGGCGCGCTTTTGACGGCCGGGGCGGGTATTTTTACCGCTTCTCCCTCTGTTTCTTTCCAGGTTTCTTTAACCCCGGACAGTTCTAAAAGAGGGAGAACAGCTTTAATTATCGGCGAAGCCAGCGTTTTTGCAGAAGACCAGTTTACAGGGGCTATTGCCCAAGGTAAAGGTTCACCAGTAAATACCGATTTGCCCGACGACCCAGGCGCTTCCGGAAGTGGAATAGTACAATAATTATGAAAAAAATAGGAAATAATTTAATGGAAAAAGTTATAAGTTTGTGCAAAAGAAGGGGGTTTGTTTTTCCCGGCTCGGAAATTTACGGCGGGTTGGCGAATTCTTTTGACTATGGTCCCTTAGGAGTTGAATTGAAAAATAATGTTAAAAAACTGTGGTGGCAGAAGTTTGTTCATAACAGGAGCGATGTAGTGGGAATTGACGCCGCTTTGATTATGAACCCTAAAGTTTGGGAGTCCAGTGGACACTTGAATGCTTTTTTTGATTCTTTAATTGAGTGTAAAAAGTGCCACCAGAGGTACAAGAAGGATGAAGAAATGAAAAAGTGCCATAATTGCGGCGGCAAAGAATTTACTGCCTCAAAAAACTTTAACCTAATGCTCAAAACTTTTTTGGGCCCGGCCGAGGAGAAGGCCAACGAAGTTTATTTTCGCCCGGAGACGGCTCAAGCAATGTTTGTTGATTTCAAAAATGTGCTGGAGACATCAAGGAAGAAAATCCCCTTTGGCATTGCCCAAATTGGCAAGGCCTTCCGCAACGAAATAACTCCGGGGAATTTTATTTTCCGCACCCGTGAGTTCGAGCAAATGGAAATAGAATACTTTATTAGAGAATCTGACTGGCAGAGTTATTTTGAATACTGGCGGAAAGAAATGTGGAGCTGGATGGTAGATACCTTGGGCTTAAAAAAGAGCAATATTCACGAATTAGAAGTGCCCGACGGAGAAAGGGCCCACTATTCAAAAAAAACCATTGATTTTGAGTATGATTTCCCTTTTGGCAGGAGCGAACTATATGGGTTGGCATACAGGACAGATTTTGATTTGAAAAATCATTTTAAAGAACCTCCCTACGAAGATATAGAAGCCGGAGAGAAATTTTACCCTCATGTTATTGAACCGACTTTTGGAGTTGATAGGTCGGTGTTAGCTATTTTATGTGATGCCTATGATGAGGAAGATGAAAGGGTGGTATTAAAGTTAAAACCGGAATTGGCGCCTTACAAGGCGGCTGTCTTTCCTCTTTTGCGCAACAAGCCCAAGTTGGTTAATAAGGCCAGAGAAATTTATCTTCAGCTCAAAGATAAATTTTATACTGATTTTGACGACCGAGGTAATATTGGCAAAAGGTATTATTACCAAGATGAAATCGGCACGCCTTTTGGTATCACAGTTGATTTTGAAACTTTGGATAATGATACAGTTACGCTGCGCCACCGCGATACGATGAAACAAGAGAGAATAAAAATAAGCGATTTGTCGGTATTTTTAAAAAACGAACTAAATGCCTGAAGAAAAAGTTGCAGCTATTGTTCCCGCATTGAATGAAGAAGCGAATGTTGGTAATGTTTTGAAAGTTCTTTCAAATTCCAGTTATTTTGATGAAGTCATATTAGTAGATGACGGCTCAACCGATAAAACTTCAGAAATCGGTCAAAGATTTGGCGCCAAAGTAGTAAAGATTTCCAAAATCGGCGGCAGCGGGAAAGGCAATGCGATGCGGCAAGGCGTCAAGGCAACTGATGCTGATATAATTGTATTTTTTGATGCCGATTTAGTCGGTTTGTCGGAAAGTCATATTTCTTTATTAGTAGAACCGATGTTAAAAAATGATATTGCAATGTGCATTGGAATAAGGGGTCGCTGGGGAGGATTGCCAAGGTTAATTGTAAAAATGGATTCCTTAATGGCCATAGGCGGAGAAAGGGCTATGAAAAAATCTTTATTTGAAAAAATTCCAGAGGAATTTATGCAGGGATTTTCAGTTGAAACAACGTTGAACTATTACTGTTTAGTAAAATCATTATCCGTGCACTACGTTGCTTTAGACAACCTACGAGTAGTAATCAAAGAAAAAAAGTGGGGATTTTTCAAAGGTTTTCATAACCGATTTAAAATGATTTGGCAAATGATAAAAATTAGGTTTGTACTTGTATTCTCTAAAGGTAAATTTTAATAATCGTGTTTCAAAAAACTACGTTTAAAAACGGTTTAAGATTAATCACTGTTCCTCTAAAGAATGCCAGCAGTGTGACGGTTTTGATATTGGTTGGCGCTGGGTCGAAGTACGAAACAAAGGAAGTAAACGGCATTTCTCACTTTTTAGAGCACATGTTTTTTAAGGGCACTGAAAAAAGGCCTAGCTCTTTGAAAATAGCCGAAACCTTGGATATGATTGGCGGCCAATACAATGCCTTTACTTCAAAAGAAATAACCGGTTTTTGGGCTAAAGTAGACAGCAGGCATTTTGATATTGCCTTGGAATGGATTTCCGATATGTTTTTGAATTCTCGGTTTGAAGAGACGGAGATACAAAAAGAAAAAGGCGTTGTTATTGAGGAAATGAATATGTATTTGGACACGCCAACCGTTTATGTCACCGAGCTTTTTGAAGAACTGCTGTATGGCGACCAGCCAGCCGGCTGGAAGGTTATTGGAGAAAAAGAACATATTTTAGGCCTCAATCGTCAAAAACTTTTAGATTATTACCAGAATCATTATTCTCCTTTGAATACCGTTGTCTGCGTTGCCGGCAATGTGGATTCAAAAGCCGTAGAAGGCAAAGCGCAAAATTATTTTGGAAATATAGGTATAAAAAACGCTAAGGGTAAAATAAAAGCAAGGGAAATGCAAAAAGAGCCTCAAACCCTGCTGCATTTTAAAAAAACAGACCAAACTCATTTTTGCCTTGGAGTAAGGGCGTATGATTTGTTCCACCCGCAAAGGTATGCTCTGTCTTTGCTGTCAGTGATTTTGGGTGGCAATATGAGTTCGCGGCTTTTTGTTAAAGTTAGGGAAGAGCAGGGCTTGGCTTATTACATTCACACTTCGGCCGATTTTGAAACAGATGTCGGGCGCCTAATAACCCAAGCCGGCATAGACCACAAAAATTTAGAAAAGTCGGTAAAGTTAATTTTAGAAGGATACAAAGATTTGAAGAACAAAGATATTACAGCAAAAGAACTCCAAAAAGCAAAGGACTATTTAAAAGGGACATCGGCTTTATCTTTGGAATCGTCAGACAGCCAAGCGTCTTTTTATGCCTCCCAAGAATTATTAGAAGGAAAGATTTTGAATTTAGAAGAAAAGTTCAAACAAATTGATAAAGTTTCTATAAATGATATAAAGAAAGTGGCCGAGGATATATTCTTGCCCCAAAATCTTAATTTGTCTGTAATAGGGCCGTTAGAAGAGAAAGAAAATATACAGCGATTATTAGTAATTTAAATATGCCAGAGAAAACTTTAGATGTTTCTTGGGAAACGATTATCAAATTTTTTGTAGCCAGCTTTGTTTTTTATATTATTTATTTAGCCCGCGACATATTGGTCTGGTTTTTTTTCGCTTTGGTAATTTCCATTTTACTTGGCCCCGCCATTAGTTTCTTAAGAAAAATATATATTCCCAAAATTGTCGCCATATTTTTGATTTACCTGTCGATTTTCGGCTTCCTGGGGCTTTTGGTTTATCTGACAGCCCCTATTTTCGTTTATGAAATAAAGCAATTCTCGCAGTCCCTGCCCGATTATTTAGAGCGCGTCAACCCCATTTTAAAACAATTTGGTTTTGATGTCGCCCAAGGTTTTCAGGAACTTACAAATGTCTTGAAGGGGAATCTGGAGAAAAGCTCCAAGGGTATCATAAGCGCCCTTTTAACCTTTTTTGGCGGGCTGGCTTCAACCTTTTTTATTTTGACCATTGCTTTCTTTCTTTCTTTGGAAGAAAAGGGTGTAGAGAAGGTTTTGATATTGCTGACTCCTAAAAAATATGAAGCTCAAATAATAACTCTTTTTAAAAGAGCTCAAAGAAAAGTTGCCGGCTGGTTTGGAGCAAGGATTTTAGCTTGCCTTTTTGTGGGAGTGGCATCTTTTATTGTGTTTTATATATTTGGAGTACAATACGCCTTTATATTGGCTTTGCTGGCGGGAGTTTTAAATTTTGTGCCTTATGTGGGGTCTGGCTTAACTTTTATTTTATTGTTTGTTTTTACCGCCTCTTCGGCAACCCCTTGGTTCTTGGTGTTTTATATATTAACTGCTTTTTTGCTGATTCAGTTAATAGAAAACAATCTTTTAACCCCCATATTGATGGAAAAAATGATTGATATTCCGCCGGTTTTGGTTTTACTGGCTTTGTTGGTGGGCTCCCAAATTTTTGGATTTTTAGGAACTATTTTTGCCGTGCCGGTTTTTGGTATTGTCTATGAATTTTTAAAAGATTTTTTGGAGAATAAAAGAAAAGAAGAATTGCAGAGGGGTTAATATTTCAGTAAAAACACGGAAATTACGACCGCCAAAATTTGGCTTAGGATTCTCAAAAAAACGGGAATCCTTTTGTGTTTTAGAAAGTGCACTTTTTTTCTGTGAAATTGGTCGTGTTTATCCAGTAGTTTATTTGGCGAAATCAAGCTCACGATGGTTAATCCATCGGGTATTAAAGCCGTTAAGGCAGACGAAAGAATTATGATTTGTTTGCCGGCTGGCGCGAATGCTAAAATTAAAATCATTCCCAAAGAAAAATCTAAAAATACCCTTGAAATATCGGGCCAAGCTCTTTGCCATTGCTTTTTGGAAATGTTGGCAACCGAATACTCAATATGAGGAATTAAATCCAAAAGGTAGTGGCTTAAAAAAGCCAAAATAATTGTCAGGGGCATGTATTCTATTTTTGAACCAACGGCAGCTCCAAAAAGCAGGTGCGGTGTAAGAATCATAAATTGAAAATTTTACAGTGTAAGTATAGAATTAAACAATTGTTTATTATACTATGCCAGGCAAAAAGAAAAAGTTTTATATAACTACCAGTATTGCTTACGCCAATGCGCCACCGCACATCGGTTTTGCTTTGGAATTGGTTCAGGCGGATGTTTTAGCCCGTTATCACCGCAGTTTGGGCGAGGACGTTTTTTTTCTGACAGGCACCGATGAACACGGCGCTAAAGTGGCTAAAAGAGCGATTGAGAGCAGTAAAAATCCGAAAGATTTTGTAGACGAAATTTCAGAAAAGTTCAAGCGCTTAACTAAGGTTTTAAACATTTCCAATGACGATTTTATAAGAACTACCGATAAAATTGGGCACTGGCCGGTTGTTGAAAAAGTATGGCGAGTCCTCAAAGAAAATAACGATATTTATAAAAAGAACTACAAAGGTTTTTATTGTGTTGGTTGCGAGGCCTTTATAACAAAGAAAGATTTGATTAATGGTAAATGCAAAATTCATCAAATAAAAATAGAAGAAATTAATGAAGAGAATTACTTTTTTCGTTTGTCAAAATATTCAAGCCGAATACAAAAGATTATTGGGTCTGGCAAGATAAAGATTACGCCGGAAACAAGGGAAAACGAATTATTAAGTTTTATAAAACAAGGATTAGAAGATATTAGCTTTTCGCGGCCGAGAAAAGATTTGGAGTGGGGCATTCCAGTTCCTGGTGACAATACACAAACAATTTATGTTTGGGCAGACGCGCTCTCTAATTACATTTCAGCACTTGGTTATCCTGCCGGTCCCAAATTCAAAAAATACTGGCCGGCCGATGTTCATTGCATAGGTAAAGATATTTTAAAATTCCACGCATTGATTTGGCCGGCAATGATCTTGTCTTTGGATTTACCCTTGCCCCAAAAAATCCTTGTGCACGGTTTTATAAATGTGGATGGCCAGAAAATGTCTAAGTCCCTGGGCAATGTTGTGGACCCCTTTTCTTTAGTTAAAAAATACGGCGCCGATGCCGTAAGGTATTACCTTTTAAGAGAAATTTCCCCGACCCAAGACGGAGATTTCACTTATGAAAAGTTTGAGCAAAGATATAATAGCGACTTAGCAGGGGGAATTGGCAATCTTTTTTCCAGAACGATTGCTTTGGCTGTAAAGTCAAATGTTAAGCAAACTAAAGCAACAACCAAGATGCAAAAAGCGGTCAGTATCGCAAAGAAAGATTGTGAGAAATATTTGAAAAGTTTTAAGTTTAACGACTCCCTGAAATCAGTTTGGAAGTTAATCAGTTTTTGCGACAGGTATATTAATCAAGAAAAGCCATGGGAATTAAATAAGAACGCCAAACAAGTTGTTTCTGACTCCCTTTTCGCTTTGCAGAACATCGCTATTTTGTTATCTCCCTTTTTACCGGAAACTTCTCAAAAGATTGAGTGGTTAATAAAGCAAAAAAAACAAGAAGCTCTTTTCCCCAGAGTTGTTAGTTGACATAGGAGTTGGGGGGGGGTATTATGAAACAATATCAAAAATTAAAGGTTAAAAATTCAATACATGAATTACAAAAAAATTATTTTAGTTTTAGCGTTATTGGTTGTTTTTGGTTCTGCAGGCAATATCAAAGCGGAAAGTCACCCATTCAAATTGCCACTAAAAGAACAAATACAGGCCTTGATAGCGCAAATAGCCCAACTGCAAGAGCAGTTAGCCCAGCTTCAAGCTCAACAAGGCCAAACAGAAACTTGGTGCCATACTTTTAACGCCAATATAGGAGTTGGAGTTAAAAAGGGAAATCCGGAAGTTGAGGCCTTAGTGATAGCTCTTCAAAAAGAGGGAATAATAGAAGCCGGAGCAACTTTCCCAGAAGGATATGATGAGAAACTTGCCTCTGCGGTGTCTGAATTCCAAGAAAAATACGCCTCTGAAATTTTAATCCCGGCGGGTTTGAAGCGAGGCACAGGTTATGTTGGCCGGTTGACAAGAGCAAAGTTAAACGCATTATATGGGTGTAAAACAACCCCACCCACAACCCAGCCGTCTATCACAGTTATTTCGCCGAACGGAGGAGAAACGTGGGTGCAAGGTAAAACCTATCAAATTAAGTGGGATACAAAATCTTCTCAATTAATCCCATATATAGACATAGAACTTTTGGATTATTCAACTTTAGTGGGTGGGGTCAATCCTAATATGATTCCGATTGTTCATCCTGCAACAACCACCAATTTTGGCGGTGTATATAATTGGACAATTCCTACTAATTTAAGTAATTTAAGCGGTTCCAAATACAAAATCCTTATTACTGGCAACGCTGCTGATCCGACATATGGTGAGGCAGGAATATTTGATAGGTCGGATAACTATTTTAGTATTGTTCCTTCGTCCGATCAAAAAGGAGTTTCGATTACTCCTCTTTCTGGGTTTGATAATGAACCCATTCCGACTGTTGACGGCAACGGTGTTATCATCAGCCAATCCTATAAACTTTCTTTTAGAGTTACTACTATCGGAGAGACTATATATATCCCTCGGGTAATAGAGAGAAGCACTTTCCCCCGGGTGGCAGATAGAGGTGGTTATAACGTGACCGCTGGCTTAATTTTTTCAGTTGAGGATTCTACCAGTAATATTGTTTTTCTATCTAACATTGCAACGACGAGTGGTTCCTTGACTTCAACAAATGCAGTGCTTAACCGAAGCGATCTGTTTGAGATTCCTGATGGCTCGTCAAGAGATTTTACAGCAGAGATTACACTCTCAAATCCGACTACTGCTGGGTTATATCGTATCCGGCTTGATAAATTGCAGTATGATTATGAAGCAGAGGATACGACTCCGGATTTAAATTACTGGTTTTACCCGCTCGCTCGGTTTCAAACCCGACTTGCTCAATTAGGCGCTACAAAATCCTCTATTGTCTCAGAACAAGTAAAATGTGTCTTCAGGGGCGCGAGTAGAGAAGAAAAGTGTTATATTGAAAGTCCTGCCACGACTTCCTACAATAAATATGAGTGTAGCGAGAGAGAATCCTGTGTTGTTAATGTAGAGGGGAAAAAAGGCGACAAACTTTTTTGGAAAAGCAGTTGTACCGGGCAAGGATTTGTTTATGCTAATACAATTATGGATGGGACGACAGAAACAGTTACATTTGACTGTTCCTTGCCGCCGATTGTTTGCACCGACTCTGATGTGATTTCAAACTACCCTGAGGAGAAAAGTTATTATACAAAAGGAACATTAAAAATTGGCGATATCGTTAGAGAAGATAGTTGTTCGTTTGATGGGCAGTATGTCGTTGAAAACTTTTGTAGCAACAGAACGGCTGATAACAGAGGATGGGATTACTTTAGCTACAAATGTCCCAACGGCTGCGAAAACGGAGCCTGTAAACAATCAACAGCCCAACCTTCCATTACCGTTACTTCTCCTAATGGAGGGGAGACGTGGGTGCAGGGATCAACGCATAACATTACATGGAATTCGTCCGGACTAAAAAATAAGGTAATAATCGGTCTTGTTGATTTTTCGGCAAATACTCTTGGTACGATGTGTGTGATAGATGAAGGGGTAGATTCCTCATCAGGTGATCATTCTTATTCGTGGGCTACAGGCGTATCTAGATGCAAACCCGATCATACGGGTAAGTTTAAAATTACTGTTTATGAGCAAAACTCACTCCCGAGTGTGATTGATTACAGCAACAACTATTTCAGCATTTTTGCGTCGGCTACGGCATCAAATATCTCAGAGAGTCAGTTGGCATCTATTTCTGGCGCGCTTGCGGGAATAGCTGAAATCATAAAAGAAATGCTTGCGAGGTAAAATGGAGTTTACTTAGTAAAAACCAGCCCTTCGATAAACTCAGGACTGGTTTTGTTTTTGGCGGCCAATAAGATTTGATTATTTTTGATTTTGTGATAAAGTTTATCTCGCGTTGATTTTGCGGCACATTAACAACAATTATTGGAAGGGGAATTCTATGTTTTCTTGGTTGCTTACGGCAATAATAAATATTGTTGTAGTATGCTTCTTTTTTTGGCTTTTTAGTCCCGGGACAGAGTTTAGAAAAACGCGCGACCGCTTTGACAAAGATTCAAGCTAAGATGGTTTGAGAAAGTGTGTCATTTTTTCAGGAGGAAATAGAAATGTTAGTTCTTTCTCGCAAACCAGGTGAAACCATTGTCATTGGTAAAACAATCACAGTGGAGGTAAGGGGAATCAAAGGAAACAGAGTCATTCTCGCTATTGATGCGCCCAAATCGGTTCCGATTCATCGTAACGAGATTTACGAAAAACCCCAGCGCACTAAGGCACAAGAAGGAGACAATCAAATTTCCAACGACTAAGTAAAAAACAATGTGGCAGAGTGCACAGCACCCCGCCACTTTTTATTTTACTTTTAATACAGATTTGAAATTACAACTTTGTTGAGATAATATGGGTGTATGATTATAGACACCCATAGCCATTTGAATTTCAATGTTTATAAAAAAGATTTTACTCAAGTCATAGAAAGAACTCTGAAAGAGAATATTTGGATTATAAATGTCGGTACAAAGCTGGAAACATCACAAGAAGCGGTTAATTTAGCAAAAGCATACAAAGAAGGAGTATATGCGGCAATGGGTCTTCACCCGATTTACGCCGCGGCAGAGTTTCAAAAAATAAGAACAGATCCTGACGAAGGCGATTTTTTGATAAAAGAACAGGATTTTGATAAAGAAACTTATAAAAAAATTGCCTTGATCGGGGCCGGAAAAGTAGTGGCTATAGGCGAAATTGGATTGGATTATTATTACAAGCCCAAAACTAAGGCAAAATTAGAGCAGTTCAAGGAAAAACAAAAACAGGTGTTTTTACAACAATTAGAGCTGGCGCAAGAATTAAATCTGCCAGTAATCATTCATTGCAGAATGGCGCACGATGATGTTATAGGAATTTTGAAAACACAAAATATTAGCGGAGTAATCCATTGTTTCACCGGCACATTAAAGCAAGCGCGAAAATATGTTGACTTGGGATTTTATTTAGGCATTAACGGAATAATTTTCAAACTTAACCTTGGTGAAGTTATTAAAAATATCCCATTAGATAAAATTTTGGTTGAAACAGATTGCCCTTATCTTACTCCGATTCAAGAGGGCAACAAAAGAAACGAGCCGATATTTATCAAACATACCATTGAAAGAGTAGCAGAGTTAAAGGGCGTTAGTTTTCAGGAAGTAGCCGACAGGACCACGCAAAACGCCAGGCAATTGTTTAAAATTTAGGTTTAATTTTTAATGTTGAAATACAATCCAAGTAAAATAGAGAAAAAGTGGCAGGAAAAGTGGTACAATTCGGGTATTTTCAGGGCCAAAGATAAGGCAAAATTGCCCAAGTTTTATGTTTTAGTTGAGTTTCCTTATCCATCGGCAGACGGGCTTCATGTTGGACACTGTCGAAGCTTTACCGCTTTTGACGCCATAGCTCGCAAAAAAAGAATGCAGGGTTTCAATGTTTTGTATCCTATGGGTTGGGATGCTTTTGGCTTGCCTACTGAAAATTATGCTATCAAAAAAGGAGTACACCCCTCTGTGGTTACAAAAAAGAACACAGATAATTTTAGGCGTCAGTTAAAGAGTTTGGGTTTGTCTTTTGACTGGTCAAGAGAAATAAATACAACCAACCCAAAATATTACAAGTGGACACAATGGATATTTATTAAGTTGTTTGAAAACGGTTTGGCCTATAAAGATAAGATAGCCATTAATTGGTGCCCTTCTTGTAAGATTGGTTTGGCTAATGAAGAGGTAATCGCGGGAAAATGTGAGAGGTGCGGCGCAAAAGTTGAAAAAAGAGAAAAAGAACAGTGGATGATTAAAATCACAAAATACGCCGATAGACTGATTGAAGATTTAAATTTGGTTGATTATCCAGAAAGAGTGAAGTTGCAACAAAAAGATTGGATTGGAAAGTCAGAGGGGGCTTTAGTAAAATTTCCCTTAGAAGGAGTAGAAGATTATATAGAAGTTTTTACTACCAGAATAGATACAATATTTTCTGGGACATTTTTGATATTGGCGCCCGGCCACAAGTTAATAGATAAATACGAAGACAGAATTCAAAATTTCAAAGAAGTCCAAGAGTATAGAGAGGCCGTAAAAAACATTTCTGACATAGATAGAACCAATGAAAAAAAAGAAATTACAGGAGTTGGGTTAGAGGGAATTATGGCAAGGAACCCTGCCACTGGCGAGGAAATGCCCGTTTGGATTGCCGATTTTGTTTTAGAACACTATGGCACCGGCGCTGTTTTTGCCGATGCCCACGACAGTAGGGATTTTAAGATGGCAAAGAAATACAGTTTACCTTTGAGAACTTCTATAAAACCACAAGATGAAGTTATGGCAAAGAAAGTTAGAAACTTGGAAGAATGTTTTGAGGGAGAAGGAATTCTTTACAATTCTATGCAGTTTGATGGCTTGGTTTCAGTTGTTGCCCGGCCCCGGATTATTGCTTGGCTGGGTTCAAAAGGGTTTGCCCAAATTAAAACTGGCTATAAATTGCGCGACTGGGTTTTTTCGCGCCAGCACTATTGGGGTGAGCCAATTCCAATGATTTTTTGTGAAAGCTGTAGTTGGCAACCGGTTTCAGAAAAAGATTTGCCGGTAGAATTACCCAAAGTTAAAAAGTATCAGCCAACCAATACAGGTGAATCTCCTTTATCGGCAATTAAAAAATGGGTGAAAGTAAAATGCCCAAAATGCAAAGGCCTTGCCAGAAGGGAAACCGATACAATGCCCAATTGGGCGGGTTCTAACTGGTACTACCTCTCTTATTTGACTGCAAATAAGAGAGGAAATTCGAAATTCGAAATTCGAAATTCGAAAGCAGCTTCTTACTGGATGCCGGTTGATTGGTACAACGGGGGCATGGAGCATACTACTTTGCATCTGTTATACTCTCGCTTCATTTTTAAGTTTTTGTGGGATATCGGAGCTGCGCCAAAACAAATTGGCCCCGAGCCCTATAAAAAAAGAACTTCTCACGGCATTGTTTTAGGAGAGGGAGGAATTAAAATGTCAAAATCAAAAGGCAATGTTGTTAACCCCGATAAAATTGT
>CAZBAA010000003.1:11521-19332 GCA_964490095.1 uncultured Candidatus Saccharibacteria bacterium | reverse complement strand
AACCTTTGCTCATCTAGTTTGCCTTTGCACGTTTCGCAAATTCCATACTCGTTGCTTTTCATTTTTTCTAAAGCTAAATCAACATCTTTTAACCGCAGTTCCAAGTTATGCTCGAGCGAGAGAAGGTTGTCGTATTCTTGAGTTTCATCGGCTTCTTCTTCCATGTCGCCGTTTTCTCTATTGGGATACTTTGCCTCCCAGTCATTTTTTTGGGTTTTGTTTTCTGTAGCGAAACTGCTTAGCTCTTTTATAAGGGCTTTTTTTTGACTTTCCAGCTTCTCTTTAAGATTCTCAATTAGTTTTTTGTCCATTTTTACTTTGTTCTTCGGTTATTTGTTTTTCTATGTCTTCTAAAAACTTTTTCCTTTGTTCTTCTTCTACTTCTGCCGATTTAGCTATCCTTTCTTTTACCTCTTCCGGCCTGCCTTTTAAGAATTCTTCGCTTGTCGAATGGGTCCATTGTTCTCTTTGAATTTTTTCTTTTCTCTCGCTTGCCATTTGTTCTCTCTTGCCAGATTCAACTTGCTGCTGTTCTAGAAGGCCTTTCTTTTTTTGCTCAATTCTATTGATTATTTTTGAATACATTTCTCTTAAAGATTTGTCAATTGCAGCTACTTTTTCTTTTAAGCTGTTTTTCTCTCCGGTTATTTTTTGATAATCTTTATCTATTTTTTCAAGTTCATTTTCTAATTTCTTTATTTCTTTTTCAATAACCCACCTTTTCTTTTCTATTTCTTGCCTTTTTGTTTCCAGCTCGCCCCTTCTCTCTTCTAAACTCTTTTTTTCTGACGGAACGTTGCTCATTTTCTCTTTATCTGCTATAATTTTTTCCTCTTTTTCTATTTTTTCTTCTTCAGCTACAATGCCATTTAGTTTTGTTTCTTGATTTCTTTTTTCAATCAAAATTCGATTTTTTTCTAGCGCCAAAGAGGGCTCTTTCTCTTGCTCTAAAACGTCTATTTGTTTTTTTAAGACAAATCTTTGCGACTCAAAAAGAAAAATTTGCTGCTTTTCGGATTCTTGGGCATAGTTTTTTATTTGTTTCTCTGCCGATTTCTCTTCTTCAATGTTTTTTGAAAGAACCTTTTGTCTTTGCTGCCTCGTCCGTAGGTCTATGGCCGAGGGAGTTCTCAACGTTTCTTCTTCTTTTCTCTTTATTACTAACTTTTCTTCTTCAATAGTTTTCCCTTTAACAATTTTATCTCTTTCTTTCAAAGCATCGGCCTCCCTCAGTTTTTGGAGGTGTTTCTTCATTGTTATTATTTCGGCCCTTTTTAAAAATTCTCTTGCTTGCAGCTCTTCGTCTTTTGTTATGTCCATAAATTATTTTTTAGCTTTGAATCCGGCGTCTATTGCCGATAAATTGATTCTGCCCAATTCATCAATGCCGGTTACCTTGACCGGTATTACATCTCCAACCTTGACCACATCTTCCACTTTGTTGATTTTGTAGGGGGCGAATTTAGAAATGTGGACCAGTCCTGATTGGCCGGGCAAAATATCAACAAAGGCCCCAAAATCCATAATTTTTCTTACTGTTCCTTGGAAAGTTTCTCCGACTTCTACTTCTCTTGTGATAGATTGAATTTTGTTTACTGTTTTTTCAACGGCGCTTTGGTCTTGACCTGTAATAAAAACCAACCCTGAATCTTCTATATTTATATCTACTCCGTACTCTTGAATTATTTTGTTGATTACACTGCCTCTTGGCCCCACAACTTCACCGATTTTTGCGGGGTTAATTTGTATAATGCTGATTTTGGGAGCGAAAGGCGAAAGGTTTTTCCTGGGCTCCGCTATGGTTCTTTTCATTGCATCAAGAATCTTTAATCTTGCGTCCTTAGCTTTTAAAAGGGCTTCTTTTAAAATATTATCGTCAATACCGGCAATTTTTATGTCCATTTGAATCGCGGTAATGCCGTTTTTTGTGCCGGCTACCTTAAAATCCATATCTCCAAAATGATCTTCGGGGCCTTGAATATCTGTTAAAACCTTATCTTTTATCAGACCGATGGAAATACCGGCAACAGGTTCTTTAATGGGGACTCCGGCGTCCATCAAAGCCAAACAAGCGGCGCAAACAGATGCCATTGAGGTGGAACCGTTACTGGACACTACTTCTGAAACGATTCTTATAGTGTAGGGAAATTTTTCCGGATCGGGTATCACCGGGAGAAGGGCCTTTTCTGCCAAATTTCCGTGCCCGATCTCTCTTCTTTTCGGGCCCCGCATTGGAGATATCTCGCCAGATGAAAACGGGGGGAAATTATAATGGTGTAAAAACCTCTTTTTGCCCACAAATTCCATTCCTTCTAAAACTTGCTGGTCATCGGGTCCGCCCAAAGTTAAAATTGACAGCACCCTGGTTAGTCCCCTGAAAAATATTGCTGAACCGTGAGTTCTTGGCAAAATCCCCACTTGGCAAGAAATTTCTCGTATTTCTTCTGGAGACCTGCCGTCAACTCTTTTATTTTTTTCAATAACGTTTTTGACAATTATTCTTTCAATTTCTTTTTCAAAAAACGACAGCGCTTGCCTTGCTTTTTCTTCACCGATAAACTTTATTGTTTCTTCTTTTAATTCATCTGCCAAAGAGAGGTTTTTTTCTTTTGATTCGGCGTTATTAATGGCTTTTTCTAATTTATTCCCCAGAAAATCTTTGATCTCGTTCTCAACTTTTTCATCAATGCTTGATGCTGCGATAATTTTTTCCTTTCTTGCTTTTTTAGAACTTTCTTTCTGGAAATTAATTAATTTTTGCAGTTCTTTCTTGGCAACTTCAGTAGCTTCTATCACATCGTTTTCTGAAATCTCTTTAGCCCCCATTTCTATCATATTTACTAAAATCTCTCCGTTTTCTTTTATGGCAGATAAAGTCAAATCCATATCTCCTTCTTCTCTTTCTTTATAGTTTGGATTGAGAATGAAATCACCGTTAGTTCTGCCAATTCTTATAGCCCCCAAAGGCCCTTGCCAGGGGATGTCTGATATCAATAAAGCAAAGGAGGCCGCAATAATTCCCAAAACATCAGGGTCGTTTTGGCCATCCCAAGAAAGGCAGGTTACTATAACTTGCACTTCTTTTTTGAGGTCTTTTGGGAAGAGCGGCCTTATTGCTCTATCAATCATTCTTGCAGACAGAACTGCGCTGTCGGCTGGCCTGCTTTCCCTTTTCATAAAGCGAGAGCCAAATATTTTGCCAGCGGCGTAAAACCTTTCTTCATACTCAACGGTCAAAGGGAAAAAATCTTTGCTGGCAAGGTCTTCTTTTGCCATCACGGCAGTTGCTAAGACCTCTGTTTCGCCGTAGCTCACCAAACAGGCGCCCGAGGCCTGCTCGGCCCAGTCAGTGATTTTTATTTTAAGGGGTTTGCCACCGATTTCTATTTCAAAAGCGTCCTTAGTCATTATTTTTTCAAAAGAAATTTTTGAGGCGACAAATCCAAATCAATAAATTCATCGGCTATTTCTTTTAGTTTTAAAGATGTTGTTTTACCAAAAGCCATAACTTCCACCCTTTTGCCCTGATTTTTCAGGTATTCAACCAAAGCGATAAAATCACCGTCGCCCGATACCAAAACAATTACGTCTAACCCGGGAGAAGTCCTTATGGCGTCGATGACAATGCCCACGTCCCAGTCAGCTTTTTTAGCTCCACCGTAAAATTCTTGAAGGTCTCTTATTCTTATTTCAATGCCTAATTTTGACAAGGCATCAAAAAAAGGCTTTTCTTCGCCTGTTTTTGTTCTTACGACATATCCAAAGGCCCTTATAAATTTTCTGCCAGCTACCGCTTGTTTTAAAACTTCTTGGTAATTAACTTTAGAGTGATAAAGGTTTTTTGCAGAATGATATAAGTTTTGAATATCCATTAAAACCTCTACTCTTTGTTCTTTTGGTTTTTGCATCATTTTTTTAGCCCGATCTTTTTTACTATGGCATTATATCTTTTTTCGGAATTTTTTTGCAGGTAGCTTAACAATTTTTTTCTTTTAACAACCATTCTTATCAAACCCCTTTTTGAGTGCAGGTCTTTTTGGTTCTTTTTTAAATGCAAAAGCAGTTTATCTATTTCTTTTGTAAGCAAAGCAATCTGAACCTCGGCAGACCCAGTGTCTTTTTCGTGAACGTTATGCTCTTTGATTATTTTTGTTTTTTCTTTAGTATTTAAAGCCATAGTTTTTTAGTGGTTTTGATGATAATCTGTTTTTATTATTTTGGCAAGTGCCCCCACTCAGAATCGGACTGAGATAGGTTGCTTAAGAGGCAACTACTTTACCATTAAGTTATGGGGGCGTTTTAAGTTAAAGGGTGTTCCATCCTTGGTACCCAAGTGTTGTCAAAATAAAGTTAATAATCAGCCACGAGCAAAAAACCAAAACCAAGCCAATGGCTGCTACCCATAATATTTTTCTGCCAAGTCCTGCCATATTTGGATTACCAGCCGAAATCATGAGTAATATTCCTCCTATTGTCAACATTAAAATTGCCAAAGGAGTGGCCATATAAAATACGATAAAGTTAAAAATTCTCGCCAGTAATTCAAAAAAGCTTTCTATCGTACAGTCCGGCCCGCTACAAGGCACTAATGGTTGTTGGGTGTTTGCTAAAATAGGCGCCAAAAGCAGTGAAAATAAAACAGCCGATAGTAAAAGTTTTTTCATATTTTTCTGTGAGTTAATAATAACCCACTTCAACAAATTTTTCAAGAAAAAAGAAAAGGGAGTTGTTTTCACAAGCTCCCAAAGATGCGCAGAACAAGCCAGAGAAATCCGGCGGTGACAGTGGCACTACAAAGAAAACTGAGGGCAATCAGTGTGATTTTCATTGTTTGATAGTTAGTTTCTTCGTAGTCATGGTTGTTTGCTGCGCTCACATTCTGTAAGTTGCGCTGAAGTTTAGGATGGTTTGGCGGTTGCATTACCACATTCGCCTCCTTTTTTTAAAAGTGCTGAAAAGGTGCAAATTCCGGTGCCCCTAGGAAGATTCGAACTCCCAACTTTTGGTTCGAAGCCAAATATGATATCCGTTTCACTATAGGGGCCAAACTGCCTAGATTCTAACTTAAAAATTGAAAAAACACAAGTTTTAATATAAGATTAATTTTGTATGATAATTCCCAGAGAAGTAAAGAATATATTAGATAAATTGGGCAAAGCTGGCTATGAAGCGTATGTTGTTGGTGGTTGTGTCCGCGACCTTTTGCTTGGAACAGAGCCCGAGGATTGGGACGTTGCCACCAATGCCAAGCCCGAAGAGATCCAAAAAGTATTCCCCGACAGCTTTTACGAAAACAAATTCTTGACTGTTACCGTAAGGACAAAGAACAAAAATCCAAAAGTACAAGAGATTGAAGTCACGACTTATCGCCTTGAGGCAAAATATTCTGATAAAAGGCATCCGGACGAAATAAGATTTGCTAAAACAATTGAAGATGACTTGGCTAGGAGGGACTTTACTGTAAATGCGCTTGCCCTGAGCGTAGCCGAAGGGATGGCAGAAAAAGTCATTGATTTGTTTGATGGGCAGAATGACTTAAAGAATAAAATTATTAGAACAGTTGGCAATCCGGAAGAAAGATTTGCCGAAGATGCTTTGAGAATGATGAGGGCGGTTCGGCTGGCTACAACTTTAGGATTTACAATTGGAGAAGATACAGCCAAGGCCATCAAAAAAAACAGTGCTTGGTTGAAAGCAATTTCCCAAGAAAGAATAAGAGATGAGTTCTTGAAAATAGTTATGGCTGATAACGCGGCAGGTGGGGTGGAAAAATTGAGAGAACTGGGATTGTTAAAATACATTGTTCCTGAATTGGAAGAAGGTTACGGAGTAAGCCAAAACAAGCATCATATTTATGATTGCTACTGGCACTCCGTAAAGGCCTTGGAGTATGCTGCGAAAAAGAAATTTAATATGCAAGTGAGATTGGCTTCTTTGTTTCATGATATTGCCAAGCCCCGAGTGAAAGCCGGCCAGGGCCAAGACGCCACATTTTATAACCACGAAGTGGTAGGGGCCAAAATGACGTTTTCGATTTTAAGCCGTTTGAAATTTTCCAAGAAAGATATTGAGAAAATTACAAAGCTGGTTCGTTATCATTTGTTTTATTACAATGTTGATGAAGTTGGAGAGTCGTCGGTAAGAAGATTAACAAGGAATGTTGGCAAAGAAAATATGGAGGAGTTATTGCAAGTGCGCCAGGCAGATAGAATTGGCTCGGGCGTGCCAAAGGCCGAGCCATACAAGTTAAGGCATTTAAAATATATTGTTGATAAAGTTTCGCGAGACCCGATTTCAGCAAAGATGCTCAAAGTCAACGGTAGCAATATAATGAAGATTTTGGGGTTAAAACCGGGCCCTAAAGTCGGCCAAATTTTAGATGTTCTTTTGGGATATGTTTTAGACGACCCGAAAAAGAACAAAAAAGAATTTTTAGAGAAAGAAATTAAAAAGCTCGGTAAATTAGAAGATAAAAAATTAGTGAGTTTGGCCGAAAATTCAAGAAAAGAGAAAATGGCGGTTGAAACAAAAACAGACCAAATGACAAAAAAGAAATATTGGGTTACGTAAAATGCAGCGGGGTGTCGTATAGTGGCAGTACGCAGGGTTCGGGACTCTGTAGTCTGGGTTCGATTCCCAGCACCCCGACACTTAATAATTTATTTTAAAAAATATGAGTATCAGCAATAAAAAAATAAAAGAAGTCAGAGAAATTGAAACGGTTATCAATAATAATCTTTTTCTTATTTGTACTATCGTTACTCTGGTAACTATGGTTTTGATGCTGGCTAACTTTTTTACCAGAGGAAGTTTTTTACCGGCGAAAATCGGATTTTTTTACTTGACAGTTGTTTTTATCTATTCACTGCACAAAGAGTTTGTCAGATGGCTTGGTGAGAAAAAGAGCAGAAGGCAAGGTGAATATTTTGTTTACGCTTGGATAATTTTGACAACCATATTGTATGTCGTTAATTTTTTCAGCAATAATTATTACAGTTATTCTAAAGAGGGTTATGATATAAATACTTTAGCTGAAGTTGCATATACGACAATGCAAGTGCTTGGGATTTTTATAATCACCCGCATTGCCAAAGTATTTTTTATGCTTAGAAAGTAAAAACGGGCCTGTAGTAAAACGGCATTACACTACATTCGCATTGTAGGAGTCCGGGTTCAATTCCCGGCAGGTCCACAAAAAAACTCCTGCTTTTTAAAGCAGGAGTTTTTTAAATTATATTATTTGCTATCACCCATTTCATGGGTTTCTGGAGATACAAAACAGCCTTCAATTGCTTTTTTGCCGGAACCGCATGGGCACATTTCTTCTCGCCCGCAGCACTCAACATAAGATTTGCCTGAACCGCAAGGGCAGGATGCCTTCAATTTTTCGTACATTGTTTGATCGGCCATAGTTTTGAATTTTACTTTACTTAAAGATTTTCAGCGACCTTTACCTTTTTCAGTATACCATTTAATATTAAGAAGTAAATCATAATTAAATATAAAAATATGAAAGTTGTTAAAAGAAATTTACCGAGAGACGTGTTTTTGCATCTTTTTGCGATGGTGACTATGTACTGGTCGGCGATAAGTTTCATAACTTTGTGTTGGCAGTATGTAAATTACTTTTTTCCCGATGCTTTAAATTATTACTACAGGTATATGGGGTTTGCCGGTCCCATTAGGTTTGCGGTTTCTTCTTTGGTTATAGTTTACCCTCTTTTTATCTTATCTTCCCGGTTTTTGAACAAGATTTATGCAAGGGAAGCGCAGGTCAGAGAGTCAAAAATAAGGAAATGGCTGATATACCT
>CAZBAA010000003.1:0-11511 GCA_964490095.1 uncultured Candidatus Saccharibacteria bacterium | reverse complement strand
TTTTGGGAGGGGAAATACAAGCAAGGTTTATTTTGAAAGCCCTTGCGGTATTAGTGGTTGCTGGAGTCATTTTTGGTTATTACTTAGACGACGTTAGGCGCAATATTCCATCAAAATCGGCTAAATATTTTGCCTCTGCCGTCGGTATTATAGTTTTAATTTTGGTTGTCGGGGCGTTTTTTATAGTCGGCTCGCCTATGCAGGCACGGCTTTTGCAGTTTGACCAGCAAAGAGTTGGCGATTTGCAAAATATTCAGTCGCAAGTTGTAAATTTCTGGCAAAGAAAAGAGCAATTGCCTCAAAACTTGGCTGATCTAAACGATTCAATATCTGGGTATTTTGTACCTAGCGACCCGCAGACAAACCAGCCCTATGAATACAATGTTAAAGATGTGGCGGCTTTGACATTTGAACTGTGCGCAGTTTTTAATTTAGAGAGCGCGCGCCAAGCACCCGTTCCCGCTTATTCTTATGATGGGTATTCCCAAAATTGGGACCATAAAGCCGGCCGAGTTTGCTTTGAAAGAACAATTGACAAAGAACTTTACCCGCCGCTTAATAAAGCGATTGAGTAATATCTTGTGGATATCATGTGAGAGATAAGTTCAAAACCTTAGAAATAAGCTGTGTGCAAAGTGGGGGTTGACTTTTTTAATATAGGATGATAGCATCAAAACTAAAGTGATTTTGTTCTTTTTTAGAAAGGAGAGTTGCTATGTCCAACGCGATGGCTACACATCACAAAGGACACCTTAAAGTAACTATCATCGGCGTCGGCACCAAGTGTGTTAAGATGCTGGGAGCGTATCCTCTTTACGTTTTCGCTTCAGAGGCCTTTGTTCTCCTTACCGGAGACGTGCCTTACGGCGGGCCGAAAAGCTGGAAACTGGTGGATTTTTGTCCCGAGAGGAGGGTGCTGGAAGTATCCCTTTTGGTTTGACCCTGTTAGAAACAGTATTTCTGACGAGGCTAAACCGAAAAAAGGTTCTTTTACAGAACTTTGACAATCTATTTGAATTGCAAAAACTCAAGCGCCCAGTTTCTAACTCGGCGCTTTTTAATTAACCGTGTCTTGACTTTATCGTGAAAATTTGGTATGTATTAAGTAGTTCTTTCTCAATTTTTTTCTACAGGAGACACTTGAAATGACCGTTTCGCCGCAAGAAGAAATCCCGTCAACTAAGCTTTTTGAGCCGGTTTTGCCATACCAAGCAAGTGTGTATGTTACAGTGTTAAACATCATACAATGCATTGCCTTAGGTTTCCTAATACTTGAAGCCAGAGAGGTGGTCATTGAAGAAAAAATGAGTTTTTCTTGGGTGTTGCGCTCATCAGTTGCCTTAGGATCTATCCTGCTCATTTGGCACAGCTACGTTTCGGAATTACAATACCTGTGGCCCATGACTTTACTGGATACAATAATGCCCTTCTCGATAGGAATTACCGAGGTTGCGATTGTCTTCTCGACTAATCCGGAGACAGCGTCTTTAGATTTATTCGTAGGGTGCATCGCAGTTCTTCAATTTACATCTTCCTTCGCTTTTGGTAGCGCTTATCTTGCAAGGACAAAAGAGGCTACAAAAAGTTTGTACAGGTATTTTTACCTTGGATATCCTCAATTTGCTTTTCACTTAACGAGTTTCCTCAAAAAGAAAGATAGATTAGGTTTTCTCTGGTTTTTGATATCTTTTGGCATATCGTTGTTCTTCTTGTTCTTAACAATATTACTTCCGTTTGGTTGGTACGAAATAGCCATTCCCTTGTTTTACCTAGCTGCGTTGATTCAGGGTGAATACTTTGGTAATTTTCAAAAGAACTTGAGAGACGATATAACAATTGGTCACTACTTTAAATGAAAGGAGATACTCATGGAGAAACAAGAGAAGAAAGATTTGGTTTTCTTTGGTGTGCCAACACTTATCGTAATGGCTATGTTGGTAGCCTTGTTGGTGTATGGCATTGCTCAAGATAGGACTGATCTTGCTGCCCTTTCCGTTATCCTATTCATCGTAGGCCCTTTAAAGATAGCCTATCACTATCTGCAAAAGTTCGGTGGGTGGAGACAGAGGAAAATGGAAGGCAGGAGTGGCGGAAAGTAAACGTCAAAATTTGTAAAGCCCGTTGGTAGAACCACCGGGCTTATTTTTTTAGTGTAATCAACTCTTGATTTTATCATAGTAATTTGTTACAATACCTATAGTTCCTTTTAAACTTTTTTCCCACAGGAGGTGTAAGGTGGAATGCCGTTGGGAGGTCTTGGTTGTAGTTTTTTTGCTGAATACGCTGTACGTCGCTTTGATATTTTTAGCACAGCAGGTTGATAAGAGTTTGCCGCCACGCCACTCTATTATTCCAGGGACTAACCAGAAGTTCTTGTATATGCAAGATTTCTATACAATGACCTGGGGAGATCTAATTGGTTTGTCGTTTATCGGTAATGCCTTTGTACACCTTGTGGTATATGGGCAAGTTGGTGTTTGGCACTGGCTCGTTTTCGCTGTGTTGGCTGTTGTTTTCGCAGTCGTCTACCTGGTCATGTGGCTCGGGCCAAATCATAAGCCGGATATTGGCTTTCCAAAAGCTGGCAAGATTGGTTTACAGGGAATAGTGCACCAGCCGTATTTCGGTTTTTACATGGCTTTGTCGGTACTTTGCATTTGGTTCATATTCACCGGTAGTTTGAATGGAGTTGTCTTGTACGTTGGTCTGGTAGGAGCCTTGTTCTACCTGGTTTGCCACGAGGCAGACAAGCTGACGGGGAACTTCGATGCCTTAAAGCCAATTTGATCTCAAAGCCCTTGTTAATGGTTGACAAGGGTTTTTTATTTTGATAAAGTCAAGGCAATTGAGAATGTGGATTATATTGTCCCTCGGGCGTAAGCCCTATGGGCGAGCCCGTCTGACCGCGGGCTTTTTCTTTAAAAATTATGGATCTAAAATCATTTCAAAGAGCTTTGGCTCAAATTGCAGAAGAAAGAGGGATTTCTCCTGAAGTAATTATAGGAACGCTGGAAGCAGCTATCGCTACCGCGTACAAAAAAGATTATGGCAAAAAGGGCCAGAAAATAAAGGCGAAGTTCAACCCCGTTTCTGGCGATGTTAAGTTTTGGCAGGTGAAGCTGGTGGTTGACGACTCAATGCTTTATACGGAAGAAGAAATGGAAAAATTAAAAGAAAAAAAGCTGATTCCCGCCGAAGAGTTTGAAAAAGAGGGAGAGCAGAAAAAAGTCGTCTTCAACCCGGAAAAGCACATAATGATAGCAGAAGCCAAGAAAGAAAATTCCAAAATTAAAGTTGGAGAAGAACTGGAAATGCCCTTAGTGCCCAAGCAGGATTATGGCCGAATCGCCGCCCAAACGGCCAAGCAGGTTATTTTGCAGAAAATAAGAGAGGCAGAAAAAGAAACTATTTTTTCGGAATACAGGTCTAAAGAAGGGGAAATTGTTTCGGGTGTTGTGCAAAGAATTGAAGGCCATACCGTTTTTGTGGACATTGGCAAGACCTTGGGCATTTTAAACAGGGACGAACAGATTCCGGGAGAATTTTACAGGCCCAGCCAGCGCTTGAAATTGTATATTTTGAAGGTTGAAGAAACGCCAAAAGGGTCGGTTGTTTTGTTATCTAGGGCTTACCCGAAACTGGTTTCCAAACTTTTTGAATTAGAAGTTCCTGAAATTGCCGCCGGGTCTGTTTTAATAAAATCAATTGCCAGAGAACCGGGGTTCCGCACAAAAATCGCAGTTGTTTCTGACCAAGAAGGCATTGACCCGATAGGGTCTTGTGTTGGCCAAAGGGGCACCAGAATAATGGCGGTTATCAATGAATTGGGCGGCGAGAAAATTGATGTTGTTGAATGGCAGGAAGACCCGGCAAAATTTATTGCCAATGCCTTGGCTCCTGCCAAAATTACCAAGGTAGAAGTTGGTGATAAAAATACGGCCGTAGTTCTTGTCGCAGGAGACCAGCTCTCTTTGGCTATCGGCAAAGATGGCAGGAATGTAAGATTGGCGGCTAACTTAACTGGTTGGAAAATAGATATTAAAACAGCCGATGATTTTGTGGCGGAGGAAATCAAAGGGGATAAAGAAGAAGTTAAAAAGGAGAAAAAGAGTAAAAAAACTAAAAAAGAAAAATAAATAATAAAAAATATGCAGCTAATTTATTTTCCAATTATCGTTTCACTTTTCGCCATAGCTTTTGTTTATTTTTTAATTACCAAAATTAAGAAAATTCCCGTGGCCAAAGACAAGGCGGTGGCAATTACTCAAGCCATACAAGAGGGAGCCGTATCTTATTTAAAAAGGCAGTACAAATCAGTCGGCATAGTGGCAATTGCGCTGTTTTTTGTTATTTGGATTTTTTTCAGCTGGCAAGCCGGCTCAGCAGTTGGATTTAAAATGGCTGTTGGTTTTTTAATTGGGGCTGTTCTTTCGGGGGTTTCCGGATTTATTGGCATGCTGGTTTCCACCCAAACCAATACCAGGGTGGCCGAAGCCGCCAAAAAGGGTTTGGCGCCGGCCTTGGACTTGTCTTTTAAGGGTGGTTTGATAACAGGGCTTTTGGTTGTCAGTTTGGGGTTATTGGCTGTGTCGGGTTATTATTTTTTGACTGGCATAGAAGGATTGGTTGCTTTGGGTTTTGGGGCGAGTTTGATTTCTGTTTTTGCTAGAATTGGAGGGGGTATTTATACCAAGGCCGCTGATGTGGGGGCCGATTTGGTGGGCAAGGTGGAAAAAGGAATTCCAGAGGACGATCCCAGGAATCCGGCCGTAATCGCCGATCAAGTTGGAGATAATGTTGGTGATTGCGCGGGTATGGCGGCTGACATTTTTGAAACATACAGCGTTACGGTTGTGGCGGCGATGATTTTAGGCGCTTTGCTTTTTCCCAAAGCTCCGCAATTTGTGCTTTTACCTTTGTTTTTGGGAGGCGTGTCAATTTTAACTTCTATTTTGGGTAGTTTTTTTGTTAAATTAGGTGAAAAAAATAATATTATGGGGGCAATGTACAAAGGCATAGCTGTTTGTGTTCTGTTGTCGGCTGTAAGTTTTTACCCTTTGATTACCAGAATGATGGCAGGCCAAGACATTAAAGCCGTCAATCTTTATTTCGCTTCTTTGGTTGGTTTGGTGATTGCCATGGGAATGTTTGTTATCACAGAGTATTACACTTCCAAAAAATACGGGCCCGTCAGGTCTGTCGCTATGGCTTCCCAAACTGGGCACGCAACAAATATAATCAGGGGTTTGGGAGTGGGAATGCAATCAACCGCCTTGCCGGTTTTGTTGATTGCTATTGGCACAATAATAAGCTTTCAGTTGGCGGGAATTTACGGCGTGGCGATAGCCGTGATGGCGATGCTTTCTATTTCGGGAATTGTGGTTGGGGTTGATGCTTACGGCCCCATCACCGACAACGCCGGCGGAATTGCTGAAATGTCTGGCATGTCAGAAGATGTCAGGAAAATCACAGATGCCTTGGATGCCGTTGGCAATACGACAAAATCGGTAACCAAGGGTTATGCCATTGCTTCGGCAGGATTGGCAGCTTTAGTTTTATTTTCTGCATATTCAGAGCAAGTAGCAGGAGAGTTTGTTTTGGATAATCCAAAGGTGATAGCCGGGCTTTTAATTGGAGGCCTGCTTCCTTATTTGTTTGCCTCTTTTTTGATGAGTTCTGTTGGCAAGACCGCCGGAAAAGTTGTTGAAGAAGTAAGAAGGCAGTTTAGGCAAATTCCAGGGTTAATGGAGGGCACCGCTAAGCCCGAATATGGAAAGTGCGTTGATATTGTTACAAAAGCCGCTATTAAAGAAATGATGGTGCCGGCTTTAATTCCAGTTGCGGCCCCCATATTAGTTGGTTTTATTTTGGGCCCGCAGGCCTTGGGGGGATTGCTGATTGGCAGTATTGTTACCGGTTTGTTTGTCGGGCTTTCAATGACAACGGGGGGAGCCGCTTGGGATAATGCCAAAAAATACATTGAGGAGGGTAATTTAGGGGGTAAAGGTTCTTTTGCCCACCAAGCCGCCGTCACCGGCGACACCGTCGGCGACCCTTATAAGGACACCGCTGGCCCCGCCATCAACCCAATGATAAAAGTACTTAACATAGTAGCTTTGTTGATTGTAGCTTTCTTAGTATAAATATTATTAAATAAATTATAAATAATGTTTGGCAATCCTGAAAAAGAATTTAACTTAAATTCGTTTTTAAGTTGGAAGTTTCTATTTGTTCTGTCTGTTATTTTTTACTTATTAGGTGGGGGTATTTGGGAAATACTTTTTGTTATTGTTTTCATAATGGGGATAATAGATCTAATCAGGCAAATCGTGAAAAGATTTTAAAAATAAATTTATGGAAGATATTTATTATCAATGGATTATTACAATTGTAGCATTACTAGTGGTAGTTGTTTCACGTATAGGAATCCCAATTTTTATGCGTAGCTGGCGTGGAAAGATAAAAAGTTTTGTTAAAGAGAGGAAAAATCCTGAATCTTTAGAACAAATTAACTTAATTGAAGTAAGGGAAGAAAAACTTAGTTCTATAACCAAAACAGTAGCAATTATAGAACTATTAGTATTTAGTGGTCTTACATTGTTATTATTCAATGAAGAACCATCAACCATGGGTAAGGTAAAGATCTTTGGAGCTTTTTTTGGAGGATGGCTTACCCTTAAAATACTTAGTAATCATAAGCCTTGGTCAGATGAAATTGCTGGTAAGGCCCATTATCACACCTCTTTAATTGGTACATTGCTTAATGTGTTAACTGGTTTTATTGTTGGTTGGCTCATATATGTTGCATGGTTTTTATCCTAAAAAATAACAATGAATCGATCTGTAAAAAATAATACAATTTATGTTTTTATTGATGCGTCTAATTTGTGGCAAGCTCAAAAAGCAAAAGGAAAGTTTTTAGATTATGAAAAAACAACTAAATATATAAAAAAAGAATTTAATGGAACAGATATAAAGACTTTCTATTATACTGCATATCCAGCAGAAGGAACAAGAAATTATAATTTAGATGGTAAGCATAAATTTTATACATATTTGAAAAAGGGGTTAGGTTTTGTTGTTATAAAGAAAGAACTGAAAAGAATTAGCATCGTTGATGAACACGGCGAATCAATTGAGGAAAAAGGTAATATGGATGTTGAAATAACAATTGATGCTATACATTGTCTTGATAGATATAAAATAGCAGTGTTCTTTACGGGTGATTCTGATTTTTTAGCTCTTGTTACTTATTTAAAAAATCATAGTAAAAAAGTATATATTTTCTCTTCAAGAAATAATATATCTCAAGAACTTAGAACAGGGGCAGATGGGTACACGGATATTTTAAATATTGATGACATTTGGGGCAAAGAACTGAAGCATAGGGCGGAATTAGAGAAAGAAAATAAATAAAAACAACCCTCCTCGCGGAAGGTTGTTCTTGGATGTAATACCCTTTCAGTTTGAGAAAACCGAAAGACATATTCATCTTAATCCAATAATTTATTAGTGTCAATAGTTAATTATAAAATGTCTGATCTGATTCAGAAAAAATGTGTGCTGTGTGAAGATCAAGCTCCTTTTAGAGAAGAAGAGATTAAAAAATATATGGTGGAGCTTAAAAAAGGCTGGGAAGTTTTGGCAGATCAAAAGATTAAGAAATTGTTCAAGTTTAAGGATTTTAAAGAGGCGATGATTTTTGTGAATAAGGTTGCGGTTTTGGCGGAAAGCGAGGGGCATCACCCAGATATTGCTGTCCATTATAATAAAGTAGATATTGTGATTTGGACTTACGCCTTAGGAGGATTATCTGAAAATGATTTCATATTGGCAGCGAAAATAGATAACATATGAGAACTGCTCAAAAAAATCTATCCAAGTCCGAGGTGGAAATTTTACCCAGTCAAATAAATTTCACAATTGAAATTTAGCGCATAGAGCTATTTAACCAGGGTGAAGTTTGAATTAACAGTGTATTTATGAAAATAGATCAGAAAAAGCTTGAAAAATCTCAACTTGAGATAATATTTGAACTTACACAACAGGAGTTCCAAAAGCACGTGGAAAGTGCTCTTTTGCATTTAAAGGAGCATATAAAAGTTGATGGATTTAGAAAAGGGCAGGTCCCTGAAAAAATGGTTAGAGAAAGAGTTGGGCAAGAAAATTTGTTGATGGAGGCGGGAAATTTAGCGGTGAAAGAAAGTTATTTGCAGTATGTTTCAGATAATAAACTGGAGCCGATTGGCGACCCGGAAGTTCAAATTTTGAAAATTGCTGAAGGCAATCCGTTTTTGTTTAAGGTTAAGGTGGCGGTTTTACCGGAAGTTGTTTTGCCAGATTACAAAGAAATTGTTTTGAAAATAACCGGTCAATCAGCAGAAAAAGAAATTTCTGTTGAAGATGTGGAAATTGAAGACGCGTTAAATTATTTGCGAAGGTCCAGGGCTAAGTTTTCACAGAAAGACAGAGAGGCGGAAATAAAAGACTTTGTTGAGATTGTTTACCAGTCAAAAGATATAAACAACGGCGAAGACATAAAGGATAGATTTGTTTTGGGAGACGGCGGATTTGTAAAAGGGTTTGAAGATAATTTAGTTGGCATGAAAACAGGCCAAGAAAAAGAATTTTCGGTAAAGTTTCCAGAAAAATACCAGCAGAAAGATTTAGCGGGCAAAGACGTTAATTTTAAGGTAAAGATGGCCTCTGTGCAAAAAATGGAGCTTCCTGAAATTTCAGATGAGTTTGCAAAGGGCATAGGAGAATTTAGCGATTTGGCTGCTTTAAAAAACAACATTAGAGAAGGGATAACAGCAGAAAAAAAGGAAAGTGAAAAGCAAAGAATCAGGGGTGAATTTTTATCAAGAATAGCAGAAAAAGTAGAATTTCAAATACCAGAAAAATTGGTTGAAGCTGAAAGCGCCAGATTGCTGGAAGACCTTAAGAACAATATAAAAAACAGGTTTAAAATTTCTTTTGAAGATTACTTGGCTTCTGTCAAACAAACGGAGGAAGAACTTAAAAAAACATTTGTCAAAGAAGCTGAAAAAAGAATTAAGAATTTTTTAGTTTTAAAAGAGATTGGCAAGAAAGAAAATATAGAAGTTTTTAAAGAAGAAATAGAAAAAAACTTAGACGAAACGATAAAGGGGCAGCCCTTCGGCTCCACTCAGGGCAAGTTTGACATAGAGAAATTAAAAGTGTATACTAAAGACGCAATCTATCAGGAAAAAGTTTTCCAAAGATTGGAAAGTTTAAAATAATGCCAATAGTACCAACTATTATAGAACGTTCTCAACGCGGTGAGCGCGTATATGATATATTTTCAAGGCTTTTGGAAGAGCGTATTGTTTTTTTGGCTGGTCCCGTGACCGATTTAAACGCAAATGTTGTTATTGCTCAAATGTTGTATTTGGCTTCAAAGGATCCAAAGAGAGACATCAAGCTTTACATCAACAGCCCCGGAGGTTCGGTTACAGCTGGATTGGCGATTTACGATACGATGCAGTATATCAAATGCTCCATTTCTACTATTTGCATCGGACTGACGGCTTCTATGGCGGCGATTATTTTGGCGGCGGGCACCAAGGGCAAAAGGTTTGCTTTGCCCAACGCTGAAATTCTTTTGCACCAGGTGGCCGGCGGCATCCAAGGGCAAGCGGTGGAGATAGAGATAACTGCAAAACAGATTGTTAAGATGAAAGAGAATCTTAACAAAATTTTGTCTCTTCACACGGGGCAGCCGTTAGATAAAGTGGAAAAAGACACTGACAGGGATTTTTACCTAACAGCCGATGAGGCAAAAAAGTACGGCCTTATTGATGAAGTGATAGGTATAAAATAAACCAAGAAAATATAAAGAATTTTAGCAAAAACTCACCGCGTTAGGTGAGTTTGTTTTATTAAATAACAATCAAAAACATGGAACAAATTATTTTATTATCATTATCTATTGTTTTGTCTTTGATGGCCGGCTCTATTCTTGGGTATTACGTGCGCCAGTCAATTGCCAAAAGAAGAGCAGGCACATTGGAAGCAAAGCTTGAAAAGAGGGTTTCCCAGGTGAAAGAAGAAACCACAGCTTCCATAAAAAAAGCAGAAACCAAAGCGTCTGAAATTATTGATAGGGCGCAAAAAGAAATTGATGAAAGAAGGCGGGAGTTTTTGAAAGCCCAGCAAATTTTGCTTGATAGAGAAAGTTTATTAGACAGCAAAATAGCCGCTTTTGACAAGAAAGAAGTTGAGCTTAAAGAAAAAGCGGAGAAACTAAATGAGGCCCAAGAAGAATTAGCTAACTTAAGAAAAACAGCCGAAGAAAAATTAGAAAAAGTTGCCAAGCTTTCCAGAGAAGACGCCAAAAAAGAACTTTTGGCTTTAGTGGAAGTGGATTACCAAAGAGACATTTTAGAAAGAATCAAAAAAATAGAAGAAAGCGGTCAGGACGCTTTGCAGGCCAGGGCCAAAGAAATAGTGACGATGGCCATTCAAAAATGCGCCGTGCCTCACACCCAAGAAATAAGCACTACGACAATAACGCTTCCCAGCGAAGATATTAAGGGAAGAATTATAGGCAAAGAAGGCAGGAATATCAAGGTTTTTGAAAAGCTGACCGGGGTAGAGCTGATTCTTGATGAAGCCCCCGAGTCAGTGGTGATTTCTTGTTTTAACCCGGTGCGCCGCCAGATTGCCAAAATTGCTTTAGATAAGTTGATCCAAGACGGTAGAATCCAGCCGGCCAAAATTGAAGAAAAGGTGGCCGAGGCAACAGCCGAAATTTCTCAGAAAATAAAAGAAGTGGGAGAAAAAGCAGTTTACGATTTGAACATTTTGGGAGTTAACGAGAAATTAGTTCAGATATTAGGCAGGTTGCATTACAGAACAAGCTATGGCCAAAATGTTTTGCTGCATTCAATGGAAGTAGCTCAGATTGCCGAAACAATAGCCGACGAATTAAAAGCTAACAGCCAGGTGGCAAAAAGAGCCGCTCTTTTTCACGACATTGGTAAAGCCATTGACCAGCAAATTCAAGGCTCTCACATTGAAATCGGAATCAAGATTTTAGAAAAGTTTGGCGAGTCAGAAGAGGTGATAAAAGCAATGAGAGCGCACCACGGCGACTATCCAGCCGACACTATAGAGGCAGTGATTGTGACAGTGGCCGACTCAATTTCGGGGTCGCGCCCGGGCGCCAGAAAAGACACGCTGGAAAATTATTTGCAGAGATTAAAAGATTTAGAAGATATTGCCAGTAAGTTTGAGGGTGTTGAAAAAAGTTATGCTATTCAAGCAGGCAGGGAAATCCGCGTCTTTGTCAAAGCGGATAAAGTAGACGACTTGGGCGCCCAAAAAATAGCAAAGAAAATTGCAGAAAAAATTGAGGAAGAGTTAAAATATCCCGGCGAAATCAAGGTCACAGTTACGAGACAGACCCGAGTAATTGAATACGCTAGATAATTGAGGGATTTATACACCCAAATACGAACTTACTTTATCAAAAATTCTTGAGTTTTA
>CAZBAA010000002.1:3480-28890 GCA_964490095.1 uncultured Candidatus Saccharibacteria bacterium | reverse complement strand
AGACCAAGCCGCTGGCTTGCCCGTCCAAAACAAACAGGCGACGGAGGGCTGGGAAACATACAGAAATGACGAATATGGGTTTGAAATAAAATATCCCACTGATGCTAAAATAAAGGAAGTTGACAAAAGCATTTCCCTTGTTTTTGCTGATAATCAAAGAAAATTAAACATAGAAGTGATAAAAAATGCTGAATCTAATGAGTGCTATAAAACTGCTTGGGCTGCAGAATTACCTGATATTTCCATAGATAAGGTTACTTTTAAAGGAATTGCTTGCGGAGGGAGATGTGATATATATGATCAGATACAGTATTGTGCTATTCGTAACGGAATCGCTTATAAGTTTTTTCCTCAAATGATTCAGGTGCAAGGAAGGCCTAATTTTGTGGAATTAGATGATATTTTAAATCAAATACTTTCCACTTTTAAATTTACGGAATAATTTATGGTTAAAAAAGAGAAAAAAGAAAATTTAAATAAGGATATAGAAAATGTGGTTAATGAAATAAAAGAGAGGTTTGGAGAAGGGGCTATTATGAACCTTAGAGACGTTTCGGCGGTTGACGTTGATGTTATTCCAACCGGCTCTATTGCTATGGATATGGCTTTGGGAGTTGGGGGAATGCCTCGGGGTAGAATAATAGAAATATATGGCGCGGAATCATCTGGCAAAACAACTTTGTCTTTGCACATATTGGCTGAAGCTCAAAAAAAAGATGGCGTGGGAGCTTTTATTGACGCCGAGCACGCTATGGATCCCGACTATGCCAAAAGAATTGGAGTAAATATTGATAATCTTTTAATATCCCAGCCCGATTCTGGCGAACAAGCCTTGCAGATTGTTGAGACACTGGTCAAATCGGGCAAGGTTGATGTTATTGTTGTTGATTCGGTAGCCGCTTTAACTCCAAGGGTTGAAATAGAAGGCGAAATTGGCGACCAGCATATGGGCCTTCAAGCCCGTTTGATGTCGCAGGCACTCAGAAAACTTTCAGGGATAGTTTCCAAAACTAATACAATGGTCATATTTTTGAATCAAACCAGAATGAAAATCGGAATGGTTTTTGGCAACCCGGAAACAACTCCCGGAGGTTTGGCTTTGAAATTTTATGCCTCTGTAAGAATTAATTTAACCAGAACGGCTCAAATAAAATCGGGCGACGAGATTGTAGGCAATAGAGTCAAAGCTAAAGTTGTAAAAAACAAAGTAGCCGCTCCATTTAGGACTGCCGAATTTGATGTTTATTACAACGAAGGTATTTCCAAAACGGGAGATATATTCCGTGCCGGATTGCAATGCGGCGCCATAAAGCAATCGGGCAGCTTTTTTAGTTTTGAGGGCCAGAAAATAGGCCAGGGCACAGAAGCCGTCAAGGCCTTTTTGAAAGAAAATCCAGAAGTAGCGAAACAAATAAAAAAGCTGGCAATGGAACAAAAATAGTAAATTAATATATAATTAAATATAAAAACTTATGTCAATTGAAAATCCGAGTTTTGAAAATGAGCCAGTATCAAAATCTCAGGAACAAGAAAACAAAAAAAACATTATAGAATATCGTGATTCCTATAAAGAACATGCCACAGAACTGCAAAAAGAGGTGGCTGAAGTTCAGGCAGCAAAATTAGAAACAACTTTGTATAAATTAATGTCCAGAACTGGGAATAATCATGAGTTAGTCAATAATCTAAATTGGCTACTCGACTCATTAGACCATCAAGCCACGTTTGGAGATCCATCAAAACCATTGCATGAGGCCAGGCAAAAAAATCTTATTAGTTTTCTTGAAGAAACAGCAAAAGCTTTGAGATTTACTGTCGGCGGAGGTGAGAGGCCGGCAGATGTAAAAGTGGATCTTAGCAAATGGGAGCTAAATAAATAGAAAATAACAAAAACAGTCCGCGGACTGTTTTTATATCTAACACCTAACACCTAATTATTTATCATCTACTTCGGTGTGTAAGGCATCATTCCCATTTGGCGAGACCTCTTGATTGCCTTTGCAATCTTTTTTTGATGATGAGCGCACAGCCCAGTCTTTTTTCTGGGTTTTATTTTATAGAAACTAGAAATAAAGCGCGACAGGATATTTGTGTCTTTGTAATCTATTTCGTCAATATTTTTTTGGCAAAAATAACAAAACATTAAAATGGAATATCTTTTACGTCAATTTCTTCAGATGTATTTGCTTCTTCACTTTGGGTAGGCGGAGTGTAATTTTCTTCAATTATTGGTATGTCGTTTTGTTTTGCCTCGCCCGTTTGGCTACGGCCAAGGGGTTCTTGCGGTTTTGAACCTGTCGCGGTTCCTCCAATTGACTTGGGAGCTAGTTGAAGGCCATCGGCAATAATTTCTGTTCTGTATTGTTTTAATCCTTGAGTATTCTGCCAGGACCGTGTCTTAATTCTGCCTTCCACTAAAACCAATGAGCCCTTGTTTAAATATCTTGAACTAATGTCGGCTAATTTCCCAAAGCAAACAATGTTATGAAATTCTGCTTCTTGTTTTTTTTGGCCTGAAGCGTCAGTATAAAATCTGTTGGTGGCTATGCTAAAATTAGTTACAGATTGCCCGGAAGGCAAAGCTCTAACTTCAGGATCGCGGGTAACGTTTCCTAAAATAAACGCCTTGTTTAAATTCATAAGGATTTTATTTGTTTAAAATTTCGTCTAATTCTTTTTCAATTTCTTCCAATCCAACTTTCTTATTTGTCTTTTCTTCTTTAAATATTATCGGTTTTACTTTTATTCTTCTTTCTTTCCGTATTTTTACAGGATTTTTTACTATAATCATATGACGAATAATCTTGCTGTTTTTCTGCAGTTTTTCTTTAAGGGCTTCAAGTCCTTCTGGTTCCAATTGAAATTCCAAAACACCCAAAAATCCAGAACTCTGTTTTTTTATGGTATAGGCCAAGGCCTTAGAATACGGCTTTTCGGATTTTAGAATTATTCCTCCTTTACTCTGAATAAAGGATTCAATGTTTTCCGACTCTTTTAAAACCTGTTCGTCAGCCATTGCAGAAGAAATTGTGTATGCCAGTTCGTATGGTTTCATAACATTGTTTATCTTAAACTATGCTATGATGGTATAATAATTTTTAAAAAACTGCAAGTGTGTTTATGATTAATCCAATAATTTTTAAATCGTACGACATAAGAGGCCTTTATCCCGGCGAGTTAAACTATGAAACCGCTCGGGCTGTTGGCAGGGGATTTGTCAGGCAAACGAAAGCCAAAACGGTAGCAGTTGGACGTGATGCTCGCCTTTCTTCACCCGACTTATTTAAAGGACTCGTAGAGGGAATTATTGCAGAAGGCGCTGACGTTTTTGATTTGGGACAAGTTTTAACAGAATGCCTTTATTTCGCAGTGGGAAAGTATTTTGAGTCCGGTATTATGATAACGGCCAGCCATAATCCAAAAGAGTACAATGGTTTTAAAATGCTTGCCCGTCCGAAGCTTGCAAGCGAAGGAGGGGTTGTAAAGAAAAACAATAACATAGAAGTAATCAGGGGGAAGGATTTGCAATTTTTGGTAGAGATGGGCCTGCCCGCTGTGCCTGAATATGCAAAGCAAGGCGCAGTAAGGCAAAAAGATATATGGCAGGACTACACAAAGCACATTCTTTCTTTTGTTGACTTAGATAAAATAAAACCCTTTAAGATAGTTGTTGACGCTTCAAATGGAGTCGCGGGACTAGCTTTTTTGAAAGTTGCAAACAAGTTGCCGGTAAAGATAATTCCTTTGAATCATGAGCCAGATGGTAATTTCCCAAACCATAGCCCAAACCCTTTGGCCGAAGGGTCAACAGATCAAATTAAAAAAGAAATAGAGAAAGAAAGCGCTGATTTCGGCTTTGTTTTTGATGCAGATGCCGACAGGGTTTTTTTAATTAATGAGGAAGGACTTTTAGTAAGAGCCGATATTACTCTTTTGCTCTTAGCCAAACATTTTTTACAAAAATCTCCCAAGTCGGCTGTGGCCTATAACGCAATCTGTTCAAAGGCCGTGCCGGAGATTATTAAAAAATGGGGAGGCAAACCAATTAGAACCAAGGTTGGCTCTGTTAATGTAAGAGATGGTTTGCTGAAAAACAATGGCATTATGGGAGGAGAGTTATCTGGCCATTATTGTTTTAAGGATAATTTTTATTCGGACTCCGGTATGATAAGCTTTCTAGTTTTATTGCAGATAATTTCGCAAGACCCTTCAATAAACTCAGGGCAAGCTAAAAAAGTTTCAAATATAGTCAAAGATTTGTCTCCTTATGCAAAATCGTCTGAAATCAATTTTTCAATAGAAGACAAAGATATTGTGTTAGAGAGAATAAAAGAGAAGTACAAAGACGGCAATCAAGATTATTTAGACGGCGTAACAGTTGAGTATGATAATTGGTGGTTTAATGTAAGGGCTTCACAAACAGAACCCTTATTAAGATTGACCATTGAAGCAAATACAGAGGATTTATTAAAAGAAAAGCAAAAAGAATTAAGCAGTTTTATAAATAGTTAAACAAGGCCCATTTTTTTGCGCACCTCTTGGATTGTTATTTGGGCAATGCTTTCTGCTCTTTTATTGCCTTTGTTCAAGATTTCTTTTAAGTAAACGTCTCTTGATAAAAGTTCTTTTTGCTTTCTACGGAAAGGTTCCAAGTAGTTTATGATTACTTTAGCCAAAGATTTTTTAAAATCAACATAGTTCTTTTTCTTAAATTGCTTTTCTATTTCTTGTGTTGGCAGGTCGCTCAAAAGGCCGTAAATAGTCAAAAGGTTGGAAATGCCCGGTTTTTTTGTGGCATTGTAAATTATATCTTTGCCTGAGTCGGTTTTTGCAGACATTATTTTTTTTTGGATGTTTTCTGGACTGTCAAACAAGGAAATGTAGCTTTTTGGGTCGTCTGATTTTGACATTTTCTTTTTAGGGTCGGTTAAGCTCATTATTTTAGCTCCCATTTTTGGGAGCATTGATTTCGGTTCCAGAAAAGTTTCACCAAATTTTTGATTGAACTTTTTAGCAATAGAGCGGGTTAGTTCTACATGTTGTTCTTGGTCTTTGCCAACGGGTACAGCTTGGGCTTTATACAAAAGAATGTCGGCAGCCATTAAAACGGGGTAGTCAAACAAGCCGGCATTAACGTTATCTTTGAATTTTTTGGATTTCTCTTTAAACTGCGTCATTCTTTCCAATTCACCAACCGGGCAAACTGTGTTCAGCAACCAACAAAGCTCTGTGTGTTCTTTTACTTGTGATTGAACAAAAATTATAGATTTTTCTGGGTCAAGACCCGCTGCAATATAAGCAACAATTTTTTCTGTGATTTTATTTTGCAGGTCTTTTGGTTCGTAGAGGGTGGTTAAAGAGTGCAAATCGGCAATAAAAAATATGCACTCGTTTTTTTCTTGGAGTGAAATCCATTGTTTGATTGCCCCCAAATAGTTGCCGATATGGATTTGTCCCGTTGGTTGTATTGCAGATACTATCCTCATGATTTTTGTTATACTTCTATGACTACTGGCAATATCATTGGCCTTCTTGATGTTCTGCTGTGCAAAAAATCCCCGACTTTATTTCTTAGTTCGTCTTTTACATACACCCAATTGACTGCGCCCCCACCACCAGCCGCTTTGTTTACAATTTCAATTGTTTTTTTACGAGTTTGGGCCAGTAAATCTTTTGACTCTCTCAAGTAAACAAAACCTCGAGAAATAATATCGGGAGAACCTTTTACTTTTCCTGTTCGCCTGTCTATTACGGCGATAATTACAAACATTCCGTCTTCAGCCAGCATTTGGCGGTCCCTTAAAACTATTTCTCCAACATCTCCTACGCCAAGCCCGTCAACAAAAACATAATTTGAAGGAACTTTTTCTTTCAAAATTTCCACCTTTTGCTTGGTAAATTTTATGATAGAACCATTGTCTGGAACAAAAACTTTGTCTTTTTCATAGCCGAGTTCAAAGGCAATTTTGGCAGCTTCTTTCAAAAAATAATGGTTTCCGTAAACGGGTATGAAATAATCAGCTTTTACGTCTCCAAGCATTTGTTTTATGCCTTCTATGTTGCTGTGGCCTGAAGCGTGAACATCCACAATATCCGAGTGGTAAACATTGTCAGAAAGCCGGTAAAGGTTGTCTTTTAACCTTTGAATAGTTCTTTCATTACCGGGTATGACAGAAGAGGAAAAGATAACAGTGTCCTCTTTTTTAATTTTAATAAATTTATGGTTTCCTGCTACTATTCTTGATAGGGCGGCCATTTCTTCACCTTGCGCCCCAGTGCAAATTATGACTACCTTGTTGTCTGGATAGTCGCGAGCTTTGTCTGTTGTGATTATAACTCCTTTGGGCAATTTGATGTACCCCAATTTTGTTGCAATTTCAATGTTTAATTTCATTGAAAATCCGTCCAAAGCCACTTTCCTGCCTGTTTTTGCCGCAAATTCTAATATTTGCTTTATTCTTTGAACCTGCGAAGAGAATGTGGCAATAATTGTTCTGCCCGGCGCTTGGCCTATTATTTTGTAGAGATTATTCATCATTTCTCTTTCAGTGACTGGTTTTTTATTATTTAATGAGCCCAAAGATTCCAGCATTAAAACAGTAGGCCTTTTTAATTTGGCTAGATGCGAATAATCTATGACATTTCTGCCAACAGGGTCTTTTTCAATAGTCCAGTCGCCTGGGTGTATTACCGTAACAACGGGAGTTTTCAGTATTACTCCCACGGCATCCATGATTGTGTGGTCAATCTGGAAAAAACTTAAGGTAAAACTGCCTAAATCTATTTTTTGGCTTAGGTCTTTTATGTAAATGGTTTTTAATTTTCTTGAACTGTTTCTGTCAAAATCTTCCAAGCGGTGTTTTATCATTTCTATTGTCAGAGGCCTGCCTATAGCCGGCGGATTACCAAGTTTTTTCAATAATATGGGAGCGGCTCCAATGTGATCTAAATGTCCGTGTGAGAAGATAACGGCTTTGATATTTTTTTCTTTGCCTTTTAAATATTCTGTATTGGGAATTACATAGTCAATGCCAGGCATATCTTCTTCGGGAAACTGAAGGCCCATATCCAAAATTACGATGTCCTTTTCGTATTCAAAAACTGTCATGTTTCTTCCAACTTCTTCGCAGCCCCCGAGAGGGATAATTTTTAAAATGTTTTCTCCGTGAGAGTGTTTTTCCATTTTTAGTTAATTAAATTTAAAAGTTTATTTTTTGAGAACGATTTTATATTTTCGCTTGTTGTGTCTAAAATTCTTGTTAGCGCTTCTTTGCTGTTAAAGGCATTGTGGGGAGTAATGATAACGTTTGGCTGATTGATTAGAATGTGATTTTCAAGGATGGTTTTTATGTCGCAGGTTTTTTTTTTTTTATTGCTCAAAAGCTCTTTTTCTTCTTTTATAAAGCACTCTTCTTCTAAAACATCCAGGCCCAAACCGGCAAAAGTTTTATTTTTCAGCCCCCGCAGCAAAGCTGTAGTATCGCAAACTCCGCCCCTAGAAGTGTTTATTAAGTAGCAATTTTTTTTGAATAGTTTTAAAGATTCTACACTTATTAAGTGATGGGTTGCTTTGTTATAGGGTAGGTGAAGGGTTATGACATCTGAATTAAAAAATAAATTTTTCAGAGATGTATATTGAAAACCCATTTTTTTGGCCAACTTTTGATCTTTTTTTATGTCGTAAGCCAAGACCTCCATTTCAAAACCCTTGGCAATTCTTATGACGTGCTTGCCTATATTACCGGTTCCCACCACGCCTAAAGTTTTGCCTTTTAAGTCAAAGCCCCTTAATTCATCCAAAGAAAAATCACCCTTTTTTGTTCTTTCCGCAGAAGGATAGATTTTTCTGGATAAAGCCAAAATTAAGGCAAAAGTGTGTTCGGCTACGGTGTTTTCGCCGTAGATTGGAACGTTGGACACCAAAATATTATTTTTTTTGCAAGTTTTCAAATCAATGTGGTCAAAGCCGGTCGATCGCGTTGCTATATATTTTAATGACTTTAATGAATTAATAATTTTCTTGTTGACGTCAGAATAAACAAAAGGGGATAGGATATTAACTTCTGATGTTTTTTTCAGGTCGTTTGGATTTACCTTGTCTTCAAAAAATATTAAATCAAAACCCTTAAGGCGGGATGTCAAGTAATCTTTTTCCCAGGGTTCTATTTCAAAAAAGGCAATTTTTATTTTTTCCATATCATTTTTAGTGATGGAGGAGGGACTCGAACCATCAAACATTTCGGCATACGATCCTGAAGCGTACGTGTTTGCAAATTTCACCACTCCAGCAATTTAAATTTGCTTTAGAAAACTTAAATCTTTGGGCAGAGTCATTTGAGGCTCTTTGAAGCGCAAATCGGGAACTACTTTGTAATTTTCATTTTTTATCCAGCCATCCTTTGTATAATACCAACAGGCGCCGCCAAGTTTTTCAAAGAGGAAATAGTCACTTTTGCATTGAGGAGAAATCCAGTTGGCCATTTTTAACTCTTCATTTTCAGACGGATTAATAGTTATATGCCCGTAGTTCGACGGTATTACAACTATATCTCCTTTTTGCGCTTTTACTGCAAAGACATCTTCAATTTCTTCGGGAGTTTCTTTTTGGGCTTTTTGCATTAAATATATTGCTTTGCCTTCTAAAACAGTATAAATTTCCTGGCAGAGCCCTACATGATAATGGCCTTTTGTTTTTGCGAATTCCGAACCAAGGCAAGCTGCTGGAATTACAGTTATGTCGTACCTGATTCCGTTTTTCTCTTCTATACTCCTGTACATGTAGTAAATCTCTGGATTACCGGCAGTTTTTAACCATTCTTTATCAAAGACGGCTTTACGCATCTCGTCAAGATGCCTTATGTCAGGAATTAAATTTTTAAGATTCATTTCCACGCCCTTTTGGTTTTTATGAACCAGTTTTCAATATTAGAGAATCTTTTAGCCGGGTCGACTATTTTGGTTGTTTCGAAACCCTTTATTTTTTCTGCAACCCAGTAAACATAGTCGGGATTGTACAAAAATAAGGTAGGTGTATTTTCTATTATAATGTCTTGTAGCTTTTCGTATTTTATTTGTTTTTGGTTATTATCCAAGGTTTCCCTGGCGTCTTTCAGTAAAGTATCAACATCTTTGTTTTCATAGGCCGACAAGTTAAGTCCCGGGTCGTTCTTTTGCGAAGAGTGCCAAAAAGGGTAAAGGTCGGGTTCGCTTCCCAACGCTTCTCCATATAAAAGGGCGTCATAATTTCTCTCTTTAATAACCGATTTTAGCTCTGAAATTTCTAAAGCCGCAACATCAACCGTAACTCCAACTTTTTGCCAGTAATCTTTTAAAAGGTTGGCTAAGAGAATTAATTTCGGTTGGTTTATTGTAACTATGGTAAACTGCAAGAGTTGGGAATTGGCTTGAGGCGTTACACAAAGTTCGTTTAATCTTGCCCTGGTGGACTTACCTACCTCTCCTGTTGGTTCTACCTGCGGCAGATATTTTTTTTGAAATTCGGTTACTGCATTTTCAGTTGCTTTTCCGTGTGTTCCGTTTGTCTCCCCTTGCAAGAGCTCGGCAAAATTGCTGCCCCCAAGGCGGGCCAAACAGGCCTGAAGTTCTGTTACATCTTTTCCCTTGGAGTTCAAAGAAAGATATTTTTTAAACTGGAAAGCAGGTTTTTTATCTAATGCTTTTTCTCTTTGGCCCAATCCGTTGTTTTTAAAGCCAGTTTTATCTAAAAAGTCATTGGCAGTTTCTGTGTTGAACTCGTAAGTCACTATGGGTTTTTGGTATCCAAAGTACTCTGGTAAAATTGGAGAGTCGACAGCCAAAGCCCTTTCTTTCAGGGGAGACGTTATTTGGGCAATAATTTCATCTTTATTTATAGCATAATTCAGAGCTTTTCTCAAGTTAGCATCTGAAAGCAATTTTGTTTTTTGGGTATTGAAAAATACGGCAAAATACCTGGGTAGAGACAAATAATAAGCGGAGAACGTTTCGGTCTTCGCTCCATCGTTGCCAAAGTCGCTTAAAGAAAAGCCGTCCACCGCTTTAGAATTAACGGCCTTTATTAAATCATCTCTTTCTTCAAAAAATTTAAAAGAGATGTTAGCTATGAAGGGGGCTTTGTTGTAATGTTTACGATGGGCTTCTAGTTCAATGTTTTTTATTAAACCAGTTTCTGTTTGTTTCAAACTCTTAAAACTATAAAGGCCAGAGCCGACGGGTTGCAGGTTATAAGAAGAAAGGGCAAAGCTTTCAGGCAAGATGTTTTCCCAGATATGTTTTGGTATTATTTTGATAGTAAGGTTCTCCAAAAAAGAATTATAGGGGCTTTTTAACCTGAAGGTAATGGATTTTTCAGATGTTTTTTCTGCGTCAACATCTATCCAGTTGGCCCTTTGAGGGCTTTTGTAGTCCGAATTTTGTATTGTTTTTATTGTAAAAATTACGTCGTCGGCCGTGAGGGGTTTGCCGTCATGCCAAAAAATATTGTTTTTTAATGTAAAGTCGTAAGTTTTTTCATCGTTGGAAATTTTGTAGTCATCTGCTAATTCTTTTACGATTTTGCTGTCTTTATCGTAAGACATCAATCCAGAAAAGATAAGGTTAATTAAAGCTCGGTCTATATCGTTGGTCTCCCCATAAATTGGGTTTATAAATCTTGGCTGCCCGACAATTCCTTCCACAAAAGCGCCGCCTGCAGCCGGTACGACTTTTGTGTTTTGAATATAAAAATCAGTTGCAAGAAAAGCCAGCGACCCAAAGGCCAAAACAAAAAGCGATAAGAGTGTTATCCTTTCACTCTTATTAAGCACTTTAAATATTTGTTTGAACTGAGAAAATTTAGGTAATAACAAGGTTTGAGATGCCCAAAATAATAAATAAAGCAGCGGCAACTATTGTTGCGTAATAGAGTTTTTTTTGCAGTCCTCTTCTTGAAGAATAAAATTCTCCTCCGCCGCCAAAAGCCGACCCCAAAGCAGCCCCTCTTTGCTGAAAAGCTATGAGGACAATCAAAACCACAGAAACGACTACTTGGCTATAAAGCAAAATTTGATTCATTCTATTTTTCTTTAATGAGTTTTGGAATAGTAATGTTTAAAAACCAGACAATAACTGTTGTCCACAAAATTGGCCAAAGCCAAGGAATAGTTATTTCTTTGAATATAAAATCCAAAATCCATATTAAGGCCATGTTTACTGCTATGCCGAAAAATCCAAGGGTAATTATTCGCAGGGGCAGGGTAATGGCATTTAGAGCAGGTTTTACAGAAAGATTAAGCAGGCCTAAAACAATTCCTAAAAGCAGAATAATTTGCCATTGCGAAGTTAAAGGAATGCCAAAAAAATTTGAGTTTGGCAGTTGGTTGACAATAACCCCCGGCACAAATAATACTGCCAAACCAATGCCCAAAATAGCAGCTACAATCTGCGAGATGATCTTTGCCATTAAACGAATAATACCAAGTTTAAAAATTAAATACAATAGGAGTAAGCTCGCTTATTGACAGATTTTATTTATTATAATATAGTGCAAAATTATCGGACGAGGTGTGTTTGTTTTAAAAAAGAAGCTTGAAGTGTCCGATAAACCGTGGCGGACGAATAGAAATTTGCTCAAAATTTGAGTTTTAATTAGCATGTCTGCCACACTGTTCTTTTTATTTTTAATTCGAATAAGGGTGCGAGCATTTCATTGTTCTTTTATTTAGAACGAGATAGCGCATGCACTCTCACCTTTTACCGTGGCGGACGAATATCTGCATGCTCAAAGTTTGAGCGACCGAGGTGTTTTTCGCCACACTTTTTTCTCTTTACCTTGTTTCTCGTCTACTTTAAGTAGGTGAGGGACGTAACTCAAAGAGGTGTGTGATGAGTCGTACTATTGGTATTCAGCACCGTCGTTAAGAAGACGGCTGCGGACGAAGCGCGCCCGACTCAAGTAGCAATACTTGACCAAGCGGGTAAATTTGCCAGCTATGATTTGGAAAACGACACGGCAGAATTGGATTGGCTTTTAGGAAGGCATTCTGATGGCCTAAAGCCCGGCGACCGGGTTGGCATGGTTTTGGGTGGTTCGGGCGACCGGTTTTCTGCGGCGCTTTCGCGGCGTGGAGAAGAAATTGGAGCGCAAGTTTTTCGCTTGCCTCCTTTTGTTCTCAAAGAACAGCGCGGTGACACCGAAAAAGACGATGACCATGCCACATTGGCAGCGCTTTTGCAAAAGCAGCCGGAGATTTTCTACTTGATGCGCCAGCGCGACCGCGACACGATCCGTGTCAAAACTGCCTTGCAGTTGCGCACCGACGCTGTCAAAGCACGCATTGGCTGTGAACAGCGCATTCGGCAGTCATTTATCGGCTCGGTTTTTCTTAACGAGGAAGGTCGTTACCCTGAAGGCGAAATTGAAATGCTAGCCCAACTGGAACTGGCCAACGATTCTATTTTGCAGTGTTTGCTCAAGGATGAAAAGCGCCGCCAGAAAGAATTGGAAGATGCCGTCAAGGCAACCCCTATTTGGGAAGCCATTTTTGCTCCCTTTGAGGGGTGCGGGCCTCGTTTAGCAGCGCCGTTTATTGCTTATATTAGTGATATCCGCCGCTTTTGGGTTGAGCCTGGTCCCAAAGCGCGCCAAAAGGGAATGGCAAAGTTGAAGAAATTTTGCGGTGTTCATGTTTTGACCGTTGATAAAAACGGCGGTCTTATTCCAAAGAATCGCCAGTTTCCCCGTCGCCGTGTTGGTACAGTTGCCAACTGGAACCCGCAGGTACGGCAAGCGCTGTATTTATTGGGTGAACAGTTTAACCGCCGTCCTAACTCGGAGTGGGGTAAAAAGCTGATTGAGTACAAACTTAAACTGCGCCAAGCCCACCCCGAAGTTATTGAAGAAAACGGCAAAAAGCGCTACACCAATGGGCACATTCACAAAATGGCCCTGTGGCGCACGCTGACCAAGTTTGTTGAATATTTGTCCAAGGAATGGACAAGGTTTGAACTTGAACAACAGCGTCGCGAACGCGACTCGGTTGTGGCGTAATGTAGTTCTTTTAGGTGAGACGAGATCAGGTATGTGTTTAACAACACGAATCCGGGCTGTCTTACTTTTAAGCTCAGTTTTTGATAGCAATATCAAAAACTGGGCCCTTCTTTTAGATTCTTTTCAAGTAAAAGAGCCTAAAAGAGGGTACGAATTGACAAATGTTCTTTAATTTAGAACGAGATAGCACATGCACTTTCATTTTTAGCTGTGGTGGACGTCCTGCTGAATGCTCAAATTTTGAGCGAAGACGGAGCGTGTCCGCCACGCTGTATTATTTGTTCTTTTCATTTTTAATTTGGGTGAAACGAAACTTCGAATGTGCTATAAAGCACGACTGGTGTTGTGTTTCTCCCAACCCAGCTTAGTAGAAATACTTCGCTGGGTTTTTTGTTTGACTCTCATTACTAAGAATATAAAAAAGTCAAATAATCCGTCCGAAGCTTTACGCGAAGGAGGGTTATTTCAGTAAATACTTTTTTCTTAATTTTTTATGGTAAGCAATGGCGAATCTATGAGCTTCATCGTCAAGGTTTATTATCAGGTTAAAAATTTCCCTTGGTAGTGTTTTTAACAGTATCGGCTTTTTTCTGTTTTCAATAAACAATTCTTTATTTCTTTTTGCGATTGATATGATTTTAATTTGGCTGATTTCTTTTTTTGACCCTTCGGCTTCGCTCAGGGCAAGTTTTTTTACTTTTACGCCGACATTTAATTGCGCTTTTCCTCCGTCAATTAAAATTATTTCCGGCCTTTTCCATTCAGGGTGGGAAAATCTTCTTTTCAATGTTTCTTTCAGCATTACTATGTCGTTTGGCTCCTCGACAGTTTTTATTTTAAATTTACGGTAGAGATTTTTTTCCGGTCGGCCGTTGATGAAAACAATCATAACGCCCGTTGCCTGTTTGCCTTGGATATTAGAAACATCGTAGGCCTCGATTCTCGATATACTTTTTTTAACCCCCACAATCTCTTTAAGGATTTTTTCTGTTTTATTCCAGCCCACATCGCTACGCGAAGCGTTTCTGGCAGACCAGTTATTTTCAATTACATGCGTGTGATTCATTACTTTCTGCAAATTATAAATTATGTCTCTTATTTTTGCCGCCTCTTCAAACTCTTTTTTAAGAGATGACTGCCTCATTTCTTTCTTAAGAGAGTTTAAAACAGTATTTTTCTTACCTTTCAAAATTAAAACTAATTTTTTGATATTTTTTTTGTATTCTTTTTCGAAGGATTGCCGCTCACTTTGTGAGCGAGCCTCGCCCGCCCCTTCGGGTCGAGGCGGGGGCCCCGGACAAAGCTCCAAATGGCACCAAGGGCAATTGTTTTTAGGATGTTTTTTAGAAGTATAGTAAGGGAACGACCTGCGGAGAAATTTCAAGATCTTTTTTAGCGAATTACCGTCAACGAATGGGCCGATGTATTCAGCTTTTTCTTTTTTTTTTTGATTTATGTAAATAATCGGCGCCAAGCTTTTGGTTACGGCAACATAAAAATAGTTTTTATCGTCTTTCCATATTACGTTGAATTTTGGTTGATACTTTTTAATTAAGCCAGCTTCTAAAATCAACGCCTCAATTTCCGAATCGGTTTTTATAAAACCAACTTTGGAGATTTTATCTATAAATAAATTGTCTTTATAGTTTGGTTGTTGAAGGTGATTTTTTACTCTATCTTTTATATTTATTGCTTTGCCGATATATATAGGTTTTCGTAACCCCCCTTCGCTTAGCTTCGGCGAGGCAAAGAACAAATAAACTCCAGTTGTTTTTGGAAGCTCGTTTACATCTTTTTTTGTTATTATCTTAAGCTTTTCCATATTCATAATTATTAAATATCTGTTGAAATGTTGCAAATGTTGGTGTATAATTAGCGACTCAAATTATTAAAATGAAAGACGATTTTATCAAAATACGCGGAGCAAGGGTGCATAACTTAAAGAACATAAGCTTGGATATTCCTAAAAACAAGCTGGTGGTTATCACCGGACTTTCCGGCTCTGGAAAATCGTCTTTAGCTTTTGATACTTTATACGCCGAAGGACAAAGAAGATATGTTGAAAGTTTGTCGGCTTATGCCAGGCAGTTTCTGGGGGTGATGGACAAGCCCGATGTAGATAGAATAGAAGGGATAAGCCCGGCAATTTCAATTGACCAAAGAAAATCGGTCCACAACCCGCGTTCAACAGTAGGAACAACAACGGAGATATACGATTATCTCCGCCTTTTATTTGCCAGAATCGGCAAGCCCCACTGCCCCAACTGCGGAAAATTGATTTCAAAGCAAACAATAGACCAAATTGTTGAGCAGATATTGAAATTACCCAAAAATACAGAAATTGTTATTTTAGGCCCAGTTATACGTTCAAAAAAAGGGGAACACCGAGCTGTTTTGGAAGAAATTCAAAGAGCAGGATTTGTAAGAGTCAGGTTGGAGGGCAATGTTTATTCAATAGTAGGGGCCTTAGAAAAACCGATAGACAAAAATAAAAAACATAATATCGAGGTGGTTGTTGATAGTTTGGTTTTGGTTAAAGGGTTAGATAGGTCAAGATTAGTTGATTCTTTAGAGACCGCTTTAAGATTGGGTAAGGGCATAGTAATAATTCAAAATTTCCAAAGAGTTAAAAAATCCAAAACTGCTCACGGAGGCAAGGTTGAGTTATTTGAAAAGTCCAAAAAATATAATACCTTGGTTTTTTCTGAGAATTTTGCCTGTGAGGAATGTGGAATTTCCTTGTCGGAGTTAGAACCAAGAATCTTTTCTTTTAACAACCCTTATGGTGCTTGCCCAGAGTGCACCGGCCTTGGCGAAAAGCTGGAAGTTGACCCCAATTTGGTAATTCCCAACAAAAATTTGACATTGGCCGAAGGGGCCATTTGGCCTTGGAGCAGGGCTTCGCATAAAGCGAGCCGCCAGGGATATTATTATTGGAAATTATCCGCATTGGCAGAGAAGCATAATTTTTCTTTGGACGAGCAAGTTAAAAATTTGCCGCAGAAGGTTGTAGATATTATTTTGCAAGGCGATGGTGATTGGGAAGGAGTAATGCCAGGTCTGCAAAGGCGATATCACGAAACAGATTCTGATTGGACGCGCCAAGAAATAGAGCAATATATGGTTGTCAAAAAATGCGAGAGATGCCTTGGCAAAAGGTTAAAGCCAGAGGTCTTGGCGGTTACGATGGCGGGTAAATCAATTGATAAGATTGTTGAGATGTCTATTAGTGAAAGCCAAAAGTTTTTTGGGAGCTTATTATCAAAACTTAGTCCTAACGAGTTAAAAATAAGCCAGCTGATTTTAAAAGAAATAATCAACCGAGTGCAGTTTTTAATTGATGTTGGCCTTGAATACCTGACTTTGAGCAGAAAGGCGGGAACTTTGGCCGGCGGAGAAGAACAAAGAATAAGGTTGGCAACCCAAATTGGCTCTAAGTTGTCTGGAGTTTTGTATATATTGGACGAACCTTCTATTGGTTTGCACGCCAGAGACCAACGCAGGTTGATTGATACTTTAATAAGGTTGAAAGAGTTGGGCAATACAGTTGTGGTTGTTGAACACGACCCGCAAACAATCAGAGCTGCCGACTGGGTTGTAGACATTGGCCCGGGGGCCGGCAAGCACGGGGGCAGAGTGATTTTTGAAGGCACACCACAAAAATTGCTCAAATCACGCACCTTAACAGGCGACTATTTATCTGGCAGGAAAAAGGTATCGAGTATAAAGTATAAAGATACTAAATACTCAATACTAAATACTAAATACTTGGTGGTGAAGGGGGCCAAAGAACATAATTTGAAAAATATTGATGTTGAAATTCCTTTGGCTAAATTTGTTTGCGTTACCGGAGTTTCTGGTTCTGGCAAATCGTCTTTAATAAACGATATACTTGCCCGTTATTTACTGAAAAAGTTTTACAGGGCAAAAGACGAGCCGGGTGAACACAAAGAAATTTTAGGCGCTGAAAATTTAAACAAAGTTGTTTTGGTGGACCAGTCGCCAATTGGCAGAACACCAAGGTCAAATCCGGCAACCTACACTGGAGCTTTTGCCTATATAAGAGATATTTTTACAAAAACAAAAGAAGCTAGGGTTAGAGGTTACTCGGCTGGTCGTTTCAGTTTTAATGTGAAGGGTGGCAGATGTGAAGCCTGTGAAGGGCAGGGCCAGAAAAAAGTTGAAATGTATTTTTTACCCGATATTTATATTGAATGTGAAGAATGCAAGGGCAAAAGATATAGCAAAGAAGTTTTAGAAATTGCTTATAAAGACAGAAACATTGCCGATGTCTTAAATATGACGGTTGAAGAAACAATGGAGTTTTTTAAAAACATTATCGGAATTTACGAAAAAATGAAAACCTTAAAAGAAGTCGGCCTTTCTTATGTTGAGCTGGGCCAGCCGGCTACTTCTTTGTCTGGCGGGGAAGCCCAAAGAATAAAATTGTCCACCGAGCTTTCAAGAAGGGATACCGGGAAAACTCTTTATATTTTAGATGAGCCCACTACTGGTTTGCATTTTGATGACATTAAAAAATTAGTTGCTGTTTTACGGGGCTTGGTTGAAAAAGGAAACACAGTAGTTGTTATAGAACACAACCTTGACTTTATAAAGTGCGCCGATTGGGTGGTAGACTTGGGTCCAGAAGGGGGAGATGAAGGGGGCAGAATTATTACCCAGGGCACTCCAAACGACGTTTCCAAAAACAAAAACAGCTACACGGGAAAATATTTAAAAATACTTAAAGACAATTAAGAAATCGGCCAGGCAAATTATTCACGATCGTGAATAATTTGCCTGGCTGAGAGTTATTCACTTCTATTGCTTCTTTTTTTTGTTAAAATACGATAATCAGTGGAATAATCAAAATATATTTTGAAAGCAAAAATTAAAAACAAAACGAAAAAGGGAATGGTTGTTTTTGCCGTTGTTTTGTTTTTACTTATCATTCTGGGCGGTTTTTTTATTGTTGACTTCCAGACATCAAAATCCCAGCTTATCAAAGGTTCTGTTATAAAGCAAACCTCCTCGATAATCACAGACACAGATCAGGATAAAGCGTTGACTCCGACTGGTTACAAAAATATATCAAGTTTGAATGTAGGGGATAAGGTAGTTGGTTACGAAAATGGCAGACCGGTAATCAATAGTGTGGAAAAAATAGAATTCGTAAAGCCCGAGGCGTACAATTATCCTTTTACGTACTATTTAGTTAATGAAACATGGGAACTATTTAAAGATCAATCTGTTTGGGCAAACAGCAGATTAGTGCACGCTTTTGAACTGCAAGTTGGAGATACTATTTATAATGGTGATTACAAAGAGGTGAAAATAACAAGTATTAGAGAAAGCGATAACTATGCACAATGGATACGATTTACAGTGTCGGGGAACCATTCATATGTCGCTGATGGTCTATTGCTTCACAATGCAAGCCGTTATTGGGTTGGCGGCGGTTCATCTCAAAATTGGAACGCCACTGGCAATACAAACTAGTCAGCCACTTCAGGAGGGGCTAACAACGCTTCTGTTCCTGGTTCAACCGATGATGTTTTTTTTGATGCAAATAGTGGTGACGGCTATTTTTCGGGTCTTACAGCCAACATTACAATTTTGTCTTTGAACACAACTGGTTCTGCACAGGGTTCAGAAATTTCTCAAGAAGAAGTTACCCTTACTATTGCTGGCAATACTTTTAATCTTACTGATGTGGCTTATCTTACGGTAAGTGCAAATTCCGCATTATCGTTTACTTCAACTTCTGGGACTACGGCGATTACGAGTGATGGCGGTACTGTCGGCAATGTTACTTTTAATGGTACAGGAGGGACTTTTCAGCTTCAGGACGCTTTAGTTTCATCAGGCAGCATTACTATTTCTGCTGGGACTTTTAATGCCAATAACTTTAATATTACAACAGGCAATGTCACAGCTACCGCAGGCACTTTGACTATGGGTTCTGGCACTTGGACCGTTTCAGGGAACTGGGATTCAAACGGAGCTACAATTACCTCAAATGGTGGAACATCAACTTTGATAATGAGTGGGACTTCAAAAACATTCAGGACGCAGCAGGACTCTTCTGCCAACAGAGTTAACATATTAAGGGTTTCCGGAACAACCAGTGTTGCCTCTAGCACTTATGGCAATGCTTCAACTGTGAGGGTTGTCAGCGGCGGCAATTTAACCTGTACAGGCACTTGCGGCGCCACCAGTGCCGTTGACATCCAATCAGGAGGAACGATTACCGGTTCTACTGGAACCATCAATGCTGGTGGCAGCTGGACCAAATCCGGCACTTTTACAGCCAACACCAGCACTGTCAACTTCAATGGTACCAGCCAATCACTCACCGGATCCACCACCTTCTATAACCTTACCAAGTCCGTCACTTCAGCCGACACCCTTACCTTTCCAGCTTCTGCCACCCAAACCATTGCTTCGGGAGGCACTCTCACTTTGAGCGGAGCTTCAGGCCAACTGCTTTCTTTAAGATCAAGTTCCACTCCCACCAAATGGGGCCTCACTCTCAATGGAACCGCAGCCGTATCTTATGTTGACGTCAAGGATTCAGACGCTTCGGGCGGCACAGCCATTACTCAAACCAACTCTACCGATTCTGGGAATAATCTTAACTGGGTTTTTGATTCTTCAACTCCTACCATTTCCGATATTTCACCGGCTTCGGGTTCTACTATTCAGTCATCAGTTCCTGACATTACTTTCACCACTAGCGAATCAGCCGATTGCCGGGCCTCCACAACCGACGAATCCTACGACGGCATGTCAGACGATATTGATTGCGCAGGCGACAGCACCACCTCTATTTCTTGCAGCACTTCATCTATCAACGACGACGGCTCCGTAAACATATACATTGCCTGCCAGGACTTAAACGGCAACAAGGACACCGCCGGCACTAACACAGAAGTGACTTATTCTGTTGTTATCATTACCAGTTCGGGAGGGTTTACTCCACTTCCTTTTGTAACTCCCTTTATGACTCCTGCTATGACTCCTGTTTTTGTCCCGATGTCTTCTTTAGAACAAATTAAAGAAGTATCTCAAGAAAGGGCAAAGCAAATTCAAATAATCCTAGAACAAATTTCTCAAGTTCTAAAACAATTAGCCGAGGCGATAAAGTCATATATTTTCTAAACCCAAAACAAGAACATCTTGACATTTGTTTTTGAATCCTTTAAATTACAATATCTCAATTATTTTTTAAAAAAACAATATGAACATAAAGCCATTGTCAGACCACATTTTAATAGAGCCAATTAAGGAAGAAGAAAAAACTAAAGGAGGCATTCTTTTGCCGGAAACCGCGTCTAAAGAAAAGTCGGAGCAGGGCAAGGTGATTGCCGTGGGTCCTGGCAAAAAAACAGATGAAGGTAAAATAATTTCTCTTTCAGTAAAGCCGGGGGATAAGGTTTTGTTTCAAAAATACGGCCCCAGTGAAGTAAAAGTTGGGGAAAAAGAATACTTAATTGCAAAGGAAGAAGATATCTTGGCGATTATAGAATAATTTAGCTTATTAAAACTATGGCAAAGCAAATAAAATACGACGAAAATGCAAGGAAAATTTTAAAGCAGGGCTTAGATAAAGTAGCAGATGCTGTAAAAGTAACATTGGGCCCAAAGGGCAGAAATGTTGTTTTGGGCTCTGGCTACGGAAGCCCCACAATCACCAACGACGGGGTTTCTATTGCCAAAGAGATTGAGCTGGAAAACCCAACCGAAAACATCGGCGCTGAAATTGTAAAAGAAGTGGCTTCTAAAACCAACGATACTGCCGGCGATGGAACGACTTCAGCCGTGCTGCTTTGCCAGGCCATAGCCACCGAAGGCCTAAAAAATGTTGCCGCCGGCGCCAACCCTTTGGCTTTGAGAAAGGGAATTGTCAAAGGTAAAGACGCAATACTCTCTGCCTTAAAACAAATGTCAAAGTCAATCAACACTCGCGAAGAAATATCGCAAGTGGCAACTATTTCAGCCCAGGATTCGGAAATCGGCGACTTGATTGCCGAAATTATGGAAGAGGTTGGCAAAGACGGCGTGATTACAGTTGAAGAATCAAAAACTTTCGGTTTGTCTAAAGAAGTTGTCAAAGGCCTTCAGTTTGACAAGGGGTATATTTCTCCTTACATGATTTCTAATGCCGAAAAGATGGAGTCGGTTTTGGAAGACCCGTATATTTTAATAACAGACAAAAAGATTTCTTCTTTGCAAGAAATTGTTCCCATTTTGGAAAAAGTGGTTAAAGCCGGCAAAAAAGAATTAGTAATTATTGCCGATGAAGTGGATGGTGATGCTTTGACAACATTGATTGTAAACAAACTTCGGGGGATATATTCGGCTTTAGCGGTTAAGGCCCCCGGCTTTGGCGACAGGAAAAAGGAAATGCTTGAAGATATAGCTTGTGTTACCGGTGGGGAAGTGATTTCTGAAGAGAAGGGCATGAAATTGGAAAACATTGAGTTGGGAATGCTGGGAAGCGCCAGAAAAGTAATTTCTACCAAAGAAAACACAACCATTGTTGACGGTAAGGGTGAAAAATCAGATATTGATTCAAGAGTATCTCAATTAAAAAAAGAAATAAAAGAATCAACTTCTGATTTTGACAAGGAAAAACTTCAAGAAAGATTGGCTAAACTTGCAGGCGGTGTGGGAGTGATAAAAGTGGGAGCGGCCACGGAAGTGGAGCAAAAGGCCAGACAACATAAAACAGAAGACGCTCTTCACGCCACCAAATGCGCAGTTGAAGAGGGTATCGTGGCTGGCGGAGGAGTTGCTTTGTTAAGGGCTTCTGTCTCTTTAGATGATATTCAGGCAGAGGGCGATGAAAAAACAGGAATTAACATTTTAAAAAGAGCAATTGAAGAACCGGTGAGGCAAATTGCCCAAAATGCCGGCGTAGACGGAGCTGTAGTTGTACAAAAAGTCAAAGAAGGCAAGGACGATTTTGGGTTTAATGCCCAGACCATGGTTTACGAGCATTTAATAAAGGCGGGAGTTGTTGACCCGACAAAAGTTACAAGAACGGCTTTAGAAAATGCCGTTTCGGCCTCGTCAATGCTCTTGACCACGGAGGCGGTTGTTGCAGAACTTCCTAAAAAAGAAGACAAGGGCGGCAATATGCCAAACCCAATGATGCCTGGGGATTATTAAGTTATAGATTAGGGATTAGACAAAAAATCTTTCTTGTTTCAAGAAAGATTTTTTGTTATAGTGAATAAATAAAATGCAAGATTTATCTGTAACAAATAAAAATATAGTTTCAATTAAAAAATTAAAACTTTTAGATAATATTCAGTTTATTTATGAGTTAGCTTTGGCTAGATTAGAATTACAATCTTTTAATCCGGAATTAAAAGTTGCAAATGATTTTAGAGAATTCGAGATTTTGAAGATAGGTAATTTAGAAGAATTAAAAGATAGATTAGCATATTTTAAAACTGTAGATGGCACTTATACAGATTATTATTATCTTCAAAAATTTAATCAAACAAAATCAGTTAATCAATTTTTAACACATTGGATTTATCCATATAAAGGAAAGTTTCATCCCCAAATGATTAGAGCATTATTAAATATTATAAAAATGAAGAGAGAAGAGACGTTACTTGATCCATTTGTTGGTAGCGGAACAGCAATTTTAGAAGGTCAATTATTAGGAATTAATGGCATTGGGATAGATATTTCTCCATTGTGTGTTTTAATTTCAAAAGTTAAAACAGAATCAATTGATGTAATTAACGAAATTAAAAAGTATAAAGATTTCTATTTATATAAAAAACAGGGTAAAGAATCTAATAATGAAAAGGTAAGTAATTTTTACAAGGTAGCAGAAATGATGGCTCACAGTGATACATCTAGGAGGGGTAGAGACTTCGAATCTTCTTATATAAGTGATGCCTTAAAAATGTTAGCTTCTGTTGAAGATTACGATAAGGCAAAAAAACAATTTAATTTAAAATTAGGTAAAACTAAAATTACTAAAGGTGACACGAGAAAGATTAATTTGGAAGATGAATCTATTGACGGGATTATTACGTCACCACCCTATTCAATAGCCCTAAATTATGTCGCTAATGACGCACATTCTTTACAAGCACTTGGCTATGATTTAAATAAGATTAAGGAGGATTTTATTGGTGTTCGTGGTAATAGATTAGATAAATTTAATTTATACAACAATGATATGGAAAAATCCTATAGTGAGATGTACAGAGTATTAAAAAAAGGAAAGTATTGTGTCATTATCATTGGAAATGTTACTTTTCAAGGACAAGAAATTGATACAGCTCAAAAAGTAACAGAATATTGTGGAAAAATTGGATTTAAAACAATAAAGAAAATTGAAAAAATAATTTATGGGCTATATAATGTTATGCAAAAAGAATATATTTTAATTTTCCAAAAATAATTTTATGGGTGAAAAATATATCAAAGATTTAGAAAATATAGTTAAACAAATGTTATCTCCTTTAAAAGATTTGCCCTTCAATGTAATTATCAAAAGTATTTCTGGTTATTCTGTATTGTCTTTTGACAAAGCAAAAGAGGTGGTAGATTTATTTAAAAAAGCTTTTGACAAATCAGTCATTGGGATTAATAAAATTGGGATAAAATCAAATAGGCCAAATGAGGTTGGAAATTATATTGAGCCGTTCGTTAGAGAAGCGTTGAAAGAAGTTGGTTTCAAAGCCGATGTGCCAATGGATAAAAATAGTAAAAAGAAATTGGCTGGTTATCCAGATATAGATTTGAATTATAATGAAAATAATTTTTATCTTGAAGTCAAAACTTATAATATTAAAAATATAAATACAACTCAAAGATCTTTTTATTTTTCTCCATCAAAAAATTTCAAGGTTACAAAAGATGCTCCTCATTTATTAGTTTCTTACCAGATGGAAAAAGGTGAAAATAGTTTATATTATGCAAAACATTGGAAATTTTTCTCTTTAGAAAATCTAAAGGTTGATTTAAAACATGAGTTTAATCAAAATAATAAAAAGATGTATGGTGATGAAAGTTATTTAGATTTAATTTTAGAAAAAGAAGTTTAAATTTATATGGAGTGTCCAAATAATCACGGAGAGTTAGAAAAAGCATTATTTAATAATGTAGAAGTTGATTATTGCCCGATTTGCCTTGGTATTTGGTTTGAGCAGGATGAGCTGAGAGAAGCAAAAGATGAAAAAGACAAACAATTAAACTGGCTTGATGTTGATTTGTGGCGCGACAAAGGTAGTTTTCAAATATCAAAAACGCGTAAAATTTGCCCCTCTTGCAAAATGCTTTTGTACGAAGTGAGTTATGATGATTCAAAGACAAAAGTTGACTTGTGTAATTTATGCAAAGGAATTTGGCTTGATAGAGGAGAGTTTAAACAGATTATAATTTATCTTAAAACAAAAGCAGATTACGAAATTTTACATAATTACAGTAAAAACATTAGGCAGGAATTGTGGGAGGTTTTTGCGGGACCGGAAAAATTTAGAGAAGAGTTAGCTGATTTTTTCACTCTTTTGAAATTGTTTAACTATAAATTTGTAGTCCAACATCCATTTTTGACTTCTTTGATTGAAAATATGCAAAAGTAAATATTATTAAGGATAAAAATATGGCAATATTAACTATTATCATTTTAGTTGTCATAGTACTTTTATTTTTGTGGTTGATATCCGATTACAACAGCTTGGTGCGCTTGAGAAATAGGGCCAAGGAGGCCTGGTCTGATATTGATGTTCAACTAAAAAGAAGGTATGACCTGATTCCCAATTTAGTCCAAACGGTAAAAGGATATGCGGCACACGAAAAGGAATTACTTGAAAAAGTCACGCAGGCAAGAGCAAACGCAATGTCGGCCCAAGGAGCAAAAGAAAAAGCGGGAGCAGAAAATATGCTTTCTGATACCCTAAAAAGTTTGTTTGCCGTTGCGGAAAGTTATCCTGATTTGAAGGCCTCGGTTAATTTTTTGGAGCTTCAAAGAGAGCTTACAGATACAGAAGACAAAATTCAGGCCAGCAGGAGGTTTTACAACACCAATGTCAGAGACCTTAATATTAAAGTTGAAAGTTTTCCGACAAATATGATAGCCGGAATGTTTGGTTTTAAACAAATGGAACTTTTTGAAGCACAAACCTCCGAAAAAGAAGCAGTTAGTGTAAAATTTTAAAAATGTCTCTATACACGCAGGCAGATTCTAACATCCGCAAGACATGGTTGTTGATCATCAGTTTTTTGGTTTTCATAATAGCAATCGGTTGGCTTTTCAGTTATTTGCTGGATAGCCAGGGCATTTTGATAATTGCTGTTGTATTTAGCATTTTGACGAGTTTTGTCAGCTATTGGTATTCAGATAAAATTGT
>CAZBAA010000002.1:0-3412 GCA_964490095.1 uncultured Candidatus Saccharibacteria bacterium | reverse complement strand
CTGGAATTATACCGCATAGTAGAAAATTTGTGCATTACCGCCGGATTGCCGGTCCCCAGAATTTACATCATTGCTGAAAATCAACCTAATGCTTTTGCAACCGGCCGCGATGCCAAGCATGCCGTGGTAGCGGTGACACAAGGCCTTTTAGACAAGTTAGAAAAAAAAGAGATAGAGGGAGTTATCGCTCATGAGTTATCGCATATTGGCAACAAAGATATGCTCTTGAGCACTGTGGTGGTAATATTAGCCGGTGTTGTGGCAATACTTTCTGATATGTTTTTGAGAATTAGTTTTTGGGGAGGAAGGCGAGATTCAGACAGAAAGGGAGCCGGAGCTGTAATAGTAATCTTGGGGCTGGTTGCCGCGATTTTGGCCCCGATTGCTGCTGCCTTGATTCAATTGGCAATTTCCCGCAAGAGAGAGTTTTTGGCAGATGCCGACGGCGCTTTGCTGACCCGCTATCCTGAAGGATTGGCCAGCGCCTTGGCAAAAATTTCGGTTGACTCAACGCCAATGAAAACCGCCAATACCGCCACTAGCCACCTTTACATTTCTTCGCCCTTTAAGGGAAAACAAACCCAAAGTTGGTTTACCAAATTATTTATGACCCATCCGCCAGTTCAAGAGCGAATAAAAGCTCTTCGCGGTATGGAAATATAAAACATGATTTTTGAACCTAAAAAACGCATCAATAGGTACGAGTTTAATAAAATTTTACATAGCATTACGGATATTTCAGACAAGGAAAGAAATTATTTGCATCAATCTTTCAACAAGCACTTAGTTGATGGATTAACAGAATACGAATTGAAAGAAAAAATAAATAAGCTCCAATCCGATAAGAAAGATATTTTAGACAACTGGGAATTAGAACAGGTCAAAAGGAAAATTTTAGGTAGGTTGGGAAAGTAAAGGGGAGGAGTCGCATAGCGGCTATTGCAACGGCTTGGAAAGCCGTGACCTGAAAGGGTTTCGTGGGTTCGAGTCCCACCTCCTCCGCCAATTTAATATGACATCTTACGCGCTTCTTTTTACGCTTTCGGCCATTGGCGTCAGCGAAACAGTTTATCTTATTAAAAAGCGAATTGCTTTAGAAAAACCAGTTTGCCCGATTGGTGACGATTGCACACTAGTTTTAGAAAGCAAATACAATAGGATTTTTATTGTGCCCAATGATGTTCTGGGTTTGTTGTTTTATATTGCAGCTTCTTTTATTTCTGCCTTCTTGGTAATTGGCGTCGAGCCTTTGGCGTTCTGGGATTTTATTTTTAAGTCATCGGTTGCATTCGGTGGGCTATTGTTTTTGGCTGTTACTTATTTGCCGTGGAGGGTTATTCGCGCTTGGTGTTTTTGGTGTTTGATGTCTGCCTTTACTATTTGGCTGATGGTGATTATAATTATGAGCAAGGGAGGAATATAAAAACATTTTATATTCCGACCGCGTGATTAATTATATAAATTGCGTAAAATTTATATAATTGTAGAAATGAAAACGGCCTCGTTCCATATTTTAAGGGTTGGTATGGCGATCACTTTTTTGTGGATAGGAGTTTTGATTTTTAAAAGTCCTGAATCTTGGGGCGGATATTTGCAGCCGTGGGTTTTTAAACTTTTACCGGTTTCTTTAGAGCAGGCCATGGTCAGCACAGCCATTTTAGACATTGTTATTGGTGCCTTCTTGCTCGTTGATTTTTTGCCGTGGCTGGCGGCTTTTGTGGGGGCCTTGCACCTTGTTATTGTGCTTACAGTAAGCGGCATCACCGACATAACTTCCAGAGACATCGGGCTTTTAGCCGGGCTTTTAGCTCTTTTAATTGATTCTTTGCCAAAAAAAATTCAGCCAGGTAAAAAATTCACGATCGTGAATAATTTACACGGCTGAAAATTATTAATTTAAAGTTTAAAACAATATGAATAAAATCATTATCGTAATTATTGTCATCGCAGTCGTTATTTCCGGCTGGTATTTTCTTTCTTCCCAGCCTTCTGGTGAAAAAACAGTTCAGCAGCCGCCGGTTTCAGAAATGCCCTTGGCAGAGCCAACTCAAGAACAAGCACCGGCAGCAGCCGAATACGTGGTAGTTTACACTGATTCTGGCTATTCGCCCAACACAATTACAATCAAGAAAGGCCAGACAGTCACTTTTAAAAACCAAAGCTCCAGTTCAATGTGGCCGGCTTCGGCTATGCATCCAACTCACAGAGTTTATGACGGCACATCGCTTGAAGAGCATTGTCCAAATACAGCTAATTCTGCTTTTGACGCTTGTAAGGGAATTTTGCCCGGCGGTTCGTGGGCTTTTCGCTTTGACAAAATCGGCAACTGGAAGTATCACGACCACTTAACCACCACATACTTCGGTGCCATCATAGTTGAATAAATTATTAAAAATTATTTATAAATATGGAAGAAGAAATTAAGATTAATAAAATAGAGCCGCCAAAAAGAATAATTACCTTAGCTACTGTTTTGGTGGTTAGTATAGTCGTTTTTTTGGCTTTAAAAATAATTTATGATTTTCAAACGTTACCGCAAAATTACCCGCAGGAAATAACGGTTTCTGGCGAAGGTAAAGTTTTTGTGAAGCCTGACGTGGCTTTGGTGAATTTGGGGGTGAAAACCGAAGCAAAGCAGAGTGCCGATGCGGTTAACCAGAATAACGAGAAGATGAATGCAATTATAAAAGCAGTCAAAGAGCTGGGCATTGACGAAAGCGATATCAGGACATCTGCTTACAATTTGTATCCGGTTTACGACTACACAGAAAAGGGCAGAGTTTTTATTGGTTATACTTTAGACCAGCAAATCAGTGTTAAAATCAGGGATTTTAGCAAAATCAGCGGTGTTTTGGATAAAGCAACCGCCGAGGGGGCAAATACTGTTGGCGACTTGCAATTTGTTGTTGACGACTTGGAAAAAGCAAGGTCAGAGGCAAGAGAAAAAGCAATTGAACAGGCCAAAGAAGAAGCTCTTGTTTTGATTAAGCAATCAGGACTGAAAATTATTAAGTTGGTAAATATCTCTGAGGGTTATGCTCCTTCACCCCAACCTTTCTATGGATTGAGCGGGGCAGAAAAAGCCAGTGTTGTGAATGTAGCTCCGGATATTCAGCCGGGCCAATCGGAAATAAGCACGACAGTTTATTTAACCTATCGTGTGCGTTAACTGGAAGATAAATTATTTATTCACATTTGGTCGTATTGACTAGCTTCCTGGCGTTGTTATAATTAGCGAATACTAAAGTCGAGGATAAAATATTATTAATAAAAATAATACAAAAATAAAATTATGAATGGAGGCTCAACAAATAGAACCACCCAGCCTTCAGAGGTTGTTGAATTAGTGATCGTTATGTCATTAGCTGGCCTTGTTAGCTACGGTGCTTATGTTTACGGCCAAAAAATTGGC
>CAZBAA010000001.1:0-29059 GCA_964490095.1 uncultured Candidatus Saccharibacteria bacterium | reverse complement strand
ATTTGAAAAGTTTAGCTATTAATAAGGAAAGATGGACAGTTTTTGTGATTCCTCAAGAAATAAAAGATAAGAATCTTTTTTCGGAAACGCTGGCTAAAGCAATTGGAGAATCAAAAGAATTTGTACTCTCAAAAATAGAAAATCGCGACTCTTATACGGTAATAAAAAAGGACTTATCAAAAGCGGCTCTTGAGAAAGTCAAGAAAATAGAACTAAATGGTGTGTACTGGGAAAATATCCCCGGCAGGTATTATCCTCAAGAAAAAATGGCATCGCAAGTCATTGGTTTTTTGGGTGGAGACGGGCAAGGCCAATATGGAATAGAAGGTTATTTTGATGATGTTTTAAAAGGTCAGCTTGGCATTAAGGAAGAAAAGCGCGGGTTAGAACTCATTTATTCTTCAAATCAGGGCTCGGACCTGGACGGTTCCGATATTTATTTAACAATAGATTATAATATTCAGTTTGAGGCGGAATCCTTACTCAAAGAAGTCCAAAAAGATTTGAATATAGATTCGGGCCAAGTCGTAGTTTTGAAGCCAGATACAGGAAAAGTTTTAGCGATGGTTAATTTTCCTTCTTCTGACTTAAATACTTATTCAAAACAAAAAAACCTTGATATTTTTCAAAATTCAGTTATCCAAAAAATTTTTGAACCAGGTTCCATAATGAAACCTTTTGTGATGGCAATGGGTATTAATGAAGGTAAAATAACACCCGACACCACTTATGTAGACGAAGGTTTTGTCAAAGTGGGGGCGGCGACAATTCGTAATTTTGACAGAAGAAAATGGGGGCAACAAACAATGGCAGGGGTTTTGGAAAAATCAATAAATACCGGAGCGGTATTTGTTTCACAACTGATTTCTCACGAGACATTTTTGAATTATCTTTACAAGTTCGGTTTTAGTGAGAAAACCGGCATTGAACTGCAGGGGGAAGTTACTTCCAAGAACGAAATTAAAGGCCCCGATGTTGAATTTGCGACGGCTTCTTTTGGGCAGGGAATTGGAGTGACTCCTATTCAAATTGCCAGCGGTTTTGCTGCCATTGCCAATGGCGGGAAATTGGTCAAACCCTACATAGTGGAAAAAATAGTTAAAGGAGAAGAGGTAGTCCAAACACTGCCGCAAATTTTAAATGAGCAAATTATTTCAGCTAAAACAGCTTCTCAAGTCACGACTATGCTGACTGGTGTGGTGGAGAATGGTTTTGGCAAAGGGGCTAAAATACCGGGCTATTATTTAGCTGGCAAGACGGGCACGGCCCAAGTGCCATTTGAAGATAAAAAGGGCTATTATCCCGACAAAACTATACAAACCTTTATAGGGTTCGGCCCGGCTTTAAACCCCCATTTTTTGATATTGGTTAAATTGGATAATCCAAAGGTTAGAAGCTCGGCTCTTTCTGCCGTGCCTGTTTTTAAAAAATTATCACAATACATCATCAATTATTGGCAGATACCTCCTGACTACCAGGTCAATAAATAATTTGTTATAATGTAATGAAGCTAATTTTAAAAGCTCCTATCGTCTAGTGGTTAGGACATCAGCTTCTCAAGCTGGTAACACCGGTTCGACTCCGGTTAGGAGCACATGATTAAGAATTATATTTTGCCTGTTGCCACGTTGTCTGGCAGTATTATTGGCGTTGGGTTTTTTTCTTTGCCCTATGTTACTTTAAAGGCTGGTGTCGGGCCTACACTGGCTTATTTTTTAGTTCTTGGTTTTTTAGTCGTTTTAATCCACTTAATGTATGGCAAGATAGCTCTTAAAACACCCGATTTTAAAAGGATGCCGGGGTTTGTTGGCTTTCACTTGGGGCGATGGCCAGGCAGGTTGTCTTTAGTTTTAACCACTGCAGGGTCTTTGGGAATATTATTAGTTTACCTGATTGTCGGCAGCGATTTTCTATCAAGCGTTTTTTTGCCTATTTTTGGCGGCAGCAATCTTTTGTACTTATTTGTTTATTTCGCTTTGGCTTCTCTTATCGTATATTTTGGCATCAAGGTAGTTTCCAAAGTTGAGCTGGGGGTGATTTGTTTTTTGCTTTTTACTTTAGTTTTAATATTCATCAAAGGTTTTTCGCAGATTAAAATAAGCAATTTCTTTATTGAAAGCGCTGATGCCGGTTTTAAAAATTTATTTTTGCCTTACGGAGCAATTATGTTTTCTTTGTGGGGGGCGGGCATGATACCCGAAATCGAAGAAATGCTCAGAGGCAACAAAAGCTTGGTGAAAAAGATAATTACAACCGCAGTTTTGCTTCCGGTTGCAGTTTATCTTTTCTTCATATTTTCAGTCTTGGGCATCACGGGTAGTGGCACTACTCCGTCGGCCCTTTTAGGACTGAAGAGCTATTTGGGCAACGGTGTTACTAGCTTGGCTATTTTAATAGGAGTTGCCACAACTTTTGTCGGCTTTATCACTTTGGCCTTGACCCTTAAAAAAATGTTGGTTTTCGATTTAAGAATTAAGCATTTTCATGCTTGGATTATCGCCTGTTTTACGCCGCTGATTTTGCTCTTGGCCGGCTTTAATTCGTTTATTGGCTTGATTTCTTTCATTGGTGGAGTTTTGCTTAGCATTGATGGTATTTTAATATTATTAATGTATAAGAAAGTCGGCGGCAGAAAATTATTAGTTTACCCTTTATCGGTAATTTTTTTGTTAGGGATTATTTATGAGCTAGTGTATTTTATTAAATAAAACAAGATAACTAATTTCTCATGTTTTTTTATATTATCGCTTTTTTAATTTCTATTTTTATCTTAGTTTGGTTAAGTTCTCGTTTGATTAAAGCATTAGTTTCTTTTGCCAGATATCTTGGCTGGCGCGAGTTTATTGTCGCTTTTTTTGTGATGGCTGTTGTTGGTTCTCTGCCAAATTTATTTGTTGGTATTGGCGCTGCTTTACGCGGGTTTCCTCAGCTTTCTTTTGGTGAAATTTTAGGAGGTAATTTGGTTGATTTAACGTTAGTGATGGCTTTGGCCATACTAATGAGTAAGGGTCCCATTTCGACTGAAAGCAAAATGGTACAGCAAAGCGCGATATTTACAGCGGTAATTACCATATTGCCGTTGTTTTTAATTTTAGACGGTAAATTGGACCGAATAGATGGGCTGGTATTAATATTCGCCTTTTTTGTTTATGCCTTTTGGATTTTTTCAAAAGGAGACAGATTTAGAAAGGTATACACGAGCAATAGACAACAACCGATAGAAGGATTTTCTAAATTTTTGAAAGATTTAATAAAAATAATTATTTTCTTAAGTATTCTTTTAGCGACTTCTCAAATTATTATAAACTCCGCGCAGTACTTTTCTAATAAGTTGGGTATTTCTCTTTCTTTGGTCGGTCTTTTAATCGTTGGCCTGGGGAACTGTTTTCCAGAGGCTTATTTTTCAATTGTTTCTGCAAAAAAAGGAGAGGGTTATATGATTTTAGGGGATTTAATGGGCTCTGTAATTTCTTGCGCAACTTTGGTGTTGGGCATTGTGGTGCTTATTGCTCCATTTTCGGTAAGTGATTTTTCTCCTTTTTTGATTGCTAGAATATTTTTAATAATAGCACTAGCTCTTTTTCTTATTACTATTAGAACGAGTAAAGAAATTACTAAAAAAGAGGCGATTATTTTGCTTTTTATCTACATTGCATTTCTTCTAGCAGAGATTTTTAGATCATATATTTTTTAAAACATGGATTTTACCACTATTTTATTGATTATAATTGCAGTTGGGGTTGTCGCCGCAGTATTTTTATTATTAAAGAAGGGCCCAGAAAAAGAAAATCATAGTTCTTTGTTGATGTTGCAGCAACAAATAAGCCAGATTTCGCAAGAGTTGAGAGGGGGATTGTCTGAATCAAATAAAAGCGTACAGTTTCAGTTTAATCAATCAGCTAAAATAATTGGAGATGTAAGGGAGAGATTAGCTAAGCTGGATGAAACCAATAGGCAGGTCGTTGGCTTTGCCGATCAGCTTCATAAATTACAAGATATTTTACAAAATCCTAAGCAAAGGGGGATTCTGGGGGAATATTATTTAGAAACTGTATTAAAAAATGTCTTACCGCCTGGCTCTTATAAGATGCAGGATGAGTTTAGTGATAAAACAATTGTCGACGCAGTAGTTTTTGTTGATAAGAGAATAATTCCGATTGATTCAAAATTTTCTCTAGAAAATTATAATAGGATGGTAGAGTCAAGGGATCCAAATGAAAAAAAGCGATTGGAGACAGCTTTTGTAAACGACTTAAAGCTAAGAATTGACGAAACATCAAAATATGTAAAACCAGAGGAAAAGACAATGGATTTTGCTTTTATGTTTATACCATCTGAAGCGGTCTATTACGACTTACTTATAAATAAAGTCGGAGCCATCACAGAAGATACTAATAATTTAATTTATTATGCAGGAAAGAAAAAGGTTATCGTAGTTTCTCCAACCTCATTTCTGGCTTATTTACAGACAGTTCTACAAGGATTAAAAAATCAGAGAATTTCAGAACAGGCAGAGTCAATGATTAAAGAAATGGAAAAATGGTATAAACATTTATTTGTTTATTCAGGGTATATGAGCAGGTTGGGAGATCATTTGGGTTCAACAGTGGGTTCTTATAACAAAGCTAGGGTAGAACTTTCGAAAATTGAAAAAGATGCAGTCAAAATAATAGATGGAGAAGTCAAAATTAAGATAGACGAAGTTGAGCGTCCGATAGTTGACGAATAATACTATTTTTGCTAAACTTTGCCTTATGTTGGCAGTTATTAAAACCGGCGGCAAGCAGTACCTTGTTTCGCCCGGTGATAAAATCAAAGTGGAAAAATTAGACAAGAAAGAGGGGTCAGAAATTGCTTTCTCGGATGTTTTGTTGTTAGAAAAAAACAGAAAATTAGAAATAGGGACTCCCAAAATTAAAACGGCTAAGGTGGAGGCAAAAATCCTAAAGCACGGCAAGGGGCAAAAATTGATTATCTTTAAATACAAAGCTAAAAAAAGGTACAAAAGAAAAATTGGCCACCGGCAACCTTACACGGAAGTGGAAATCACAGCAATTAAGAATTAAAAGGCCCAAAATAATTTAGGCCTTTTTTGTTTGTTTGATTCAGCCAGGTAAATTATTCACGATCGTGAATAATTTACCTGGCTGGATTTGTATGCTATAAAGAGAATAATAAAGAAAGATATGATGAAAAGTTTAGAAAGAGAAGTTGACTGGCTTTTAAGAGAAAAGTATTCTTGTTCTCGGGCGTCTGATTTAAAAGAGGATGGATTGGAAAAATTAAAATTAGACATTGAAAGATTAAAAAAAGGAGAACCCCTAGATTATGTAATTGGGTTCACTGACTTTTTAGGTTGTAAAATTGACCTGTCTGAAAGACCATTAATTCCTAGACCGGAAACGGAATTTTGGACGGAAGCTGCAGTCAAAGATATTAAAAACTCTAAAGTCAGAAAAATATCTTGCTTAGATGTGTTTGCAGGTTCTGGATGCATAGGAGTTGCAGTTTTAAAATCTTGCCCCGAGTTTTTACAAAAGGTGGATTTTGCAGAAAAGCAAGACCAATTCTTAAAGCAAATACGAATTAATTTGAAGTTAAACCAGCCTTCGCCAAGGGCTTTGGCATGGCGAAGTAAAATAATTAAGTCGGATATTTTTAGCAAGATTAGGGGAAAATATGATTATATTTTTGCCAACCCACCGTACATTGTTACAACAAGAAAAGATAGAATCCAAAAGTCAGTTTTAAATTTTGAGCCAAAACTTGCCTTGCTTGGTGGAAAGGACGGGCTTTTTTATATTAGAAAGTTTTTAAAAGATGCTAAGAAACATTTAAAAAAGGGCGGCCGGATTTATATGGAGTTTGATTTTGTTCAAAAAAAAGAAGTTGAAAAAATACTTAAAACATTCGGGTATAATAGTTTCCAATTTTTTCGAGATCAATACGGCAAATGGAGGTACATAGTAGTTTCTTAAAGTTGCTGGAATCTTCCAAAAAGAGTAGAATTGAGTAATATGATAAATAAAAAATTATTTTCATTCCAAAGCGGGCAGGTTTCCAGGTTGCTTTTGGTTTTGGCGATCATTATTTTTGTTGCTGCGGTAATTGTTTTTATAGTTGTGAGAGCAACATCCACACCGCCCAAACCTCCGATTGAGGAATCAAATGTTCCCAAAGTAACATACGAGGCAACGTTGGGCGATATAAAATTTACGTTTCAGGAGGCCAGAGATATGGGCAAAATTTTATCTGGTTTTCAATCTAGGTTCCCTGATTGGCAGAACAATTTGATTACTACAGAAAAGTTTATAACTGTTACAATAGGAGCTCAAAATAAAGGAAAAGAAAACATACCAGAAAGAGTGTGGGATATTGGTAATATAGTCGATTCAGAGGGAAGAAACTATGTGCCGCTAGACCAAACGGCGGATGCTTGGCTGCCAGACCCGGATTTGTGCAGCGCTTTGTTAAAACCAGAGTTTGCCGCAACTCCCTGCATCAAAATATATGAGGTCTCGAGAATTTCTACCGGTTTGAAAATAATTGTCTCGGCCTTCAAAAAAGAAAATTCCACCAGCTTTTCTTCCAACGAAAAAGATAAAGAAACAGCCCTGATAGATTTAATAGTAACTCAATAAGTTTATGGCAAAGGAAAATAACTTACCTGAAGAGTCGGGGGAAATAAAACGGCCTTCTGGTGGGAGTTTGTCTGGAGAGGGAAGAGTAGAAATTTTTCAAGAAGGAGAGAAAAAAATAGAGAGGGAACCTTCTCCTGAGGAGATTATTACGAAAGAAGCCCTAAAAAGAGAAATAGATAAAATGGAATTGGACGACAGTTTAAAAGAAGAAGTTGCAGAGAAGGTAAAAAAAATTCAGGTTTTGGGTGAAGAAGAGAAAATTGAGCATTTATTGGAAATTACAAAGCAAAAAGGCATAGTTTTCGCAGTAAGAGTCGCAAAACAGATGAACGACCCTTATATTTTGGATATTTTTCACGATATATTAGTTAAAGAGTGGTTAATTTACAAACAATTTTTAAAGTAAAATTTTGACATATGCCTCTATTTTACCTATTGGCTGCATTTGCTTTAGTTTTTCTTTTAGTTTTACTTGCATTTGCTTTAGTTTTTCTTTATGAAAAAAAAGAAAAAAATAGTGTTTGTGGCGGATTAGAATCTGCCCTTTTTTTAGTTATGATGCCCAAACACGATTTGAACAAAGACGACTTAATGAAAAAAGAAGAGAAGACCCTAATTTCTCAAATGGAGCAGGTTTTTTCTAATTTCTTGTACTTGAAAAAAAATAAACTATTTCAAGAACCGCCCTCTGTGGCCTTTGAAATTGCTTCGCAAATAGGAAGCGATGATATTTCGTTTTATGTGGCGGTCCCTAAATATTTGGATGCCGCTTTTGAAAAGTACGTACAAGGCGTATACCCCAGGGCAATTGTAGAAAAGGTTCCTCAAGATTATACTATTTTTGAACCGCAGTCGGTGACAGCTGGGGCATATTTGAAGTTGAAAGAAAGTCCTTTGTTTCCAATCAGCACTTACCAAAGTTTGGAAAAGGATCCTCTTTCAACTATTACTAATAACCTAAGTAAAATTACGGCCAGCGAAGGGGCCGCCATTCAAATAATAATCAGGCCCCTGGCTAGCTTGAATTTAAGGCAAAAAGGAGAAAAGGTCTTGGCAAAAATTAGAGAGGGTAAATCGGCCAGAATAGCAGTTGCCGAAGTTTTAAGGCCAGGATATTTTAAGGTTATTGAGGAAATATTTAGGGGCCCTTCTGGCTTAAAAAGTAAAGATGGTTTTGATGATACAAAAAATAAACAGCAAGGTGTTGATCAAAGGGATTACGACGCAATTTCCAACAAAATCCAAAAACAATTATTTGATGTAAATATAAGAATACTTGCTTGCGCTAAAACCGCAGTTAGAGCAGAGGAAATTTTAGAGCACTTAAAAAGCGCTTTTTCACAATTTTCTTTGTCAGCTATCAATAATTTTGAGCCCAAAAACGTCTACAAGAAAGAATTAAAAAGATTAGTTTATAATTTCAGTTTTAGAAATTTTGATGCCGGGCAGGCCAATATCTTGAACTTAGAAGAGTTGGCTAGTGTCTATCACTTTCCAACGCACTTTATTAAAACTCCTTACATTAAATCTGTAAAATCCTTGACTTCGGCCCCGCCTTCCGATATGCCGGAAAGCGGCGTTAGCCTAATCGGCAAAGCGCTTTTTCGCGGTGATGAAAAAAATGTTTATTTTGCTTCAAGAGAAGACAGAAGAAGGCATTTTTATATTGTTGGTCAAACAGGCACGGGTAAGACCACTTTGTTGAAAGAAATGATAAGACAAGACATTGAAAACGGCGAGGGGGTGGCCGTAGTTGACCCGCACGGCGAGTTAATTAACGACATTTTATCTTACATACCGAGAAAGAGAGCTGACGACGTTGTTTTGTTTGAGCCATTTGATTTGGAAAGGCCTGCCGGCTTGAATATGCTTGAATATGATACGCCAGAGCAAAAAGATTTTGCCGTCCAGGAAATGATATCTATTTTTTACAAATTATTCCCGCCGGAAATAATAGGACCGATGTTTGAGCACTATATGAGAAATGCAATGTTGGCTTTAATGGCCGACAAAGATAATCCTGGCACTTTAGTTGAAATACCTAAAATGTTTACCGACAGCGGGTTTTTGCAAACAAGATTGGCTAAAGTTACCGACCCCGTTGTCAGAAATTTTTGGTTAAAAGAATGGGCGCAAACCACCGGCAGCACTAGGTCTGATATGTTAGGTTATGTTGTTTCCAAAGTCGGCCGATTTATTGAAAACGAGATGATGAGAAATATTATTGGGCAATCTCACTCCGGGTTTGATTTAGCTGAAATAATGGATGAAGGCAAGATATTTTTAGCCAACTTATCAAAAGGATTGACAGGCGAGGTGAACAGTTCTTTGTTGGGTTTGATTTTAGTCTCAAAAATACAAATGGCGGCTATGAAAAGAGCCAGGGTTCCAGAAGAGCAGAGGAAAGATTTTTATTTGTATGTTGACGAGTTTCAAAACTTTACAACAGACAGCATTACTACAATTTTATCTGAGGCCAGGAAATATAAATTAAACTTAACAATAGCCCACCAATATATTCCCCAGTTGACTGATCAAATTAAAAACGCCGTTTTTGGCAATGTCGGCACAATAGGAGCCTTTAGGGTGGGGGCCCAAGACGCTGAGTTTTTAGAAAAACAATTTGAGCCGGAATTTTCAAGATTTGACTTGGTCAATCTTGATAATTTTACACTGATTTTGAAAATGATGATAAACAATAAAACGTCAACTCCTTTTAAAATGCAGTTAATAAAACCCCAAAAGGGCAAGCCAGAAATAGTAGAGGCGCTGAAAAAAATATCAAAACTGAAGTACAGCAAAACAAGGGCAATAGCAGAAAAAGAAATTAGCCAAAGAGAGTTTTCCTAGATTCTTTTTGTGTACTCTTCGGTTTGGGTGTTTATTTCAATAATGTCGCCTTCTTTGATAAACAAGGGGACTTGTACTTCAGCCCCAGATTCTAATATAGCGGGTTTTGTTCCTCCTTGAGCTCGGTCTCCCTTAAGTCCCGGTGGCGCTTCTTTAACTTTTAATTGTACTTTAATCGGTAAGAAAACGTTTACAATTTGGTCATTAAAAATTATCCCTTCAACCAAAGAATTATTTTTTAGAAATTTGGCTTGCTTGCCAATTTGTTCTTGGGTAAAAGAAAACCTTTTTGAAGGATCTCTTTCTTCGCAGAAAAAATAATACCCTTTGTTAGAATACAAGAATTTAATGTTTTTCTTTTCCAGCTCCGCTTCGTTAAAAACATTTCCCTGCTGGAAGTTTTTTTCTTTTACAGCGCCAGAAATAAGGTTTTTGATTTTACTTTGAACAACAGATTTGCTCCTGGCCAATTTTAAAAGCCGGGCCTCTAAAACTTCCCAGGGTTGGTCTTCATAAATAAATCTCACTCCCTTTTTTAAATCCGTATGTGTAAGCATGATTATTTTCGCTTTTTATTCTATTACTTTCCACTCAATTGTGTTTTCTTTGTCGGCAAATTCCAGCCATTCATTATGTTTTGAAATCACAAACCATTTTTTCTTTGATTCCGACCAAACCATTGGGTCGCCTTTGTAAAACGGCTTTTTAACTATTTCTTTTGGTTTTAAGCGGTCCAATTCCAACCATTTTTTGAAAACAGTTTCAATAGCGTAATCAAGTTTTCTGGAGCTTGCCCACAAAGAAACCTTGTTAATTGCTTCTTTGGCTTTTTCTACTGATCCGGCCAATTCTAAAAGCTGTTTGGCGGGCTTAGTGAATCTTGAGTAGATAATTTTTCTTTTTTTGGCATTTTCTTTCAATTCCTGCAGCGACAGTCCTTTTGATTGAAAAAAGTGAGTGATAACTTGTCTAATCGCCGTTTCTTCCTTTAAGTTCTCATAGTATTTGATTTTTCCTTTTTTTATGTACTCTTCAATTTTTTTCGCAATGCTTTCCCCGACGCCTTCAATTTTTTTTATGCCTTTAGTGCCTTTTTCTTTGTAAATGGTAAAAACATCTTCTTTGAGAGATTCTAAAAGTTTGGCAGCTTTTTTGTAAGCATTAATTCTAAAAGAAGTTTCCCCCTTAATTTCTAAGAGATTCGCCATGTCGTTGAAAATTTTTGATATTTTTTCATTCATATATAACTTGTTTTTAGCTCTTTTTGTGATAAAATTCAACTGAATTATAGTAATTAATATGAGAATTCATTTTATTGGTATTGGAGGCATAGGTGTTTCGGCGTTAGCCCAATATTATTTTTCAAAGGGGCATATTGTCAGTGGGTCTGATTTGGTGCCATCTGAAATTACAGAATTATTACGTAAAAAAGGGGTTAAAATTATTACTGGCCCGCACTCAAAAAATAATTTAAGCGAGGAGGCAGATTTAGTCATTTACAGCCCAGCGGTAAGGCCCGATAACCCCGAATATAAAAAGGCAAAAGAATCAGATATCAAATTGCAAAGTTATCCTGAAGCTCTTGGCGATTTAACAAAAGAGTATTTCACAATTGCTGTTTCCGGCACCCATGGGAAAAGCACTACTACGGCAATGATTGCCTTGGTTTTGATTAAGGGTGGTGTTGACCCTACTGTTATTTTGGGCACAAAACTTAGGGAGTTTGGAGATACAAATTTTAGAGTAGGGAAGAGCAGAGTGTTGGTGATTGAAGCAGACGAGCATTTCGCCTCGTTTTTAAATTATTGGCCCAAGGTCATTGTGTTGACAAATATTGAAAAAGAACACTTAGATTACTATAAAACCCTAAATAATGTGATAAGAACTTATAAAAAATATTTGAGCCACTTGAAAAGAGATGGTATTTTGGTAGCCAACAAAGAAGACAAAAATATCAATAAGACAATAAAAGAGGGTCAATACGAAACGATTTTTTATTCAATAAAACAAAAAGAGTCTCAAAAATTAAAAAAAGTTTTAAGAATACCCGGTCAACACAATGTTTACAATGCCTTAGCTGTTTTGGCAGTAGCGAAGATTTTAAGAGTTCCAAATAAAATTTCTTTTAAGGTTTTATCTCAATATAAGGGAAGCTGGCGCCGTTTTGAAGAACATAATTTGAAATTTAAGAATACTAAGTTAAAAATCATCAGCGATTACGGCCATCACCCGACAGAAGTTTTAGTGACTTTAAAAGCTGTCAGAGAAAAGTATTCAAAGAAAGAAATTTGGTGCGTTTTTCAGCCGCACCAGCACCAAAGAACGCATTATTTATTTAAGGACTTTATGAAAGTTATTCGGCAAGCTGAAAATGAATTTATTGATAAGATTATAATCACCGACATTTATGACGTTGCCGGACGGGAAACAAAAAAAATTAATTCGCAAGTAAATTCAAAAAGGTTGGTTGAAAAAATAGCAAGAAAAAGTGTAATTTATGTACCGACGAAAAAACTAGAAGAGTTTTTGAAAAAGAAAATCAAGAACATAGAAGTTTTAATAATCATGGGGGCCGGCGACATATATGAGCTTGCTGGTAAATTTCAATAAAAAAGAGCCGATTTTATTCAGCTCTAATTATAAAAAACTGGGAACGGCAAAAAAAACTAAATGTCTTGGAGCGAGCGCCCCCTACGTTGTCTGTTTTTTGATGACGACTCTTTAACGTGCAAGCTCCTTGCACCATTTCTTTTCATGCAAGAACTGCAAAAATGTTTGCCTTTTGGCAACATTTTAGTGCAATGCCCGCCGGAAGAATCAATGCCCAAACATTGATTTAGCGGTTCAGGTCTTTTTTCCTCTTGTTCCACAATTTTTAACTCCATCTTTTGAGATCCCATCTCAGATTCCTTTCAAAAAAGGTTGTCAAATAGCTGCGAACTGTTCTAATTTTAGAACGCTTTTTAATTGTATTATCTTATAAAACTTTGTCAACTTTATTCAAAACAGGTATAATAAGTTAACTTGTATAAAAATATGATAGACACAAATTCTCAGAAAATAGAAGAAATTTTAAGCAGAGGAGTGGAAGATGTTTTCGAAAGAAAAAGTTTGCTTGAAAAACTGCGATCGGGCAAACAGTTAAGAATAAAACATGGGATAGACCCAACTGGTCCTAAAATACACATAGGCAGGGCTCTTCAGTTTTGGAAATTAAGAGATTTCCAGGAATTAGGTCATAAAATAGTTTTGATCATCGGTGATTTTACCGCTCAAATAGGAGATGCTTCAGACAAGGATTCCATGAGAAAAATTTTAACTGAAAGGGAGGTAAAAAAGAATATGGCGAGCTATGTGCAACAGATCGGTAAAATTTTAGATATGAAGAAGGTTGAGTTGCTTTACAATAGCAAGTGGTTTTCAAAAATGAAAATAAGAGATTTTATTTCTTTACAGATGCTGTTTACGGCCCAGCAGACAATACAGAGGAGAAACTTCAAAGATAGATGGGAGGCCTCAAAACCAATTGGTTTGCACGAATTGGACTACCCTCTGCTTCAAGGATACGATTCTGTGATGGTAAACTCCGACGTTGAAACCGGAGGCTCTGACCAACTTTTTAATTTACAGGTAGGTAGAGAAATACAAAAAGAATTTAAACAGAAGCTACAAGACATATTGATTCTAAAAATGCTTTCAGGATTAGACGGTCGAAAAATGTCCACAAGTTGGGGGAACTTAATAACAATTGTTGATGAACCTAAAGACATGTACGGAAAAGTAATGTCTATAAAAGATGAATTAATGGATGAATATTTTGAATTAGCTACTCGTTTATCTAAAAAAGAAATTGATGACATCAAAAAATCTTCGGATAATCCGCGGGATGCAAAAGCAGATTTGGCAAGAGAAATTGTTAGAATGTATCACGGAGAGAAAAGTGCACAACTTGCTCAAAATAATTTTGACAAAGTTTTCCGCCAGAAAAAATTGCCGGCAAGTATGCCGATCTTCAAAACCTCAAAAAATTCATATCCTGTTTTGGATTTGCTTTTTGATGCAAAAGTCACTTTGTCAAAAAATGAGGCAAAACGTTTAGTTCAAGGCGGGGCTGTCACAATAGAGATTAATGGAAAAAAGGTAAAAATTGACGATTGGAAAAAGATTATTAATATAAAAAACGGCATGGTTATTAAAACCGGTAAGAGATTTATTAAAATAAAAATAAAATAGTGATTTGTGAACAAACAAAAAGGAAGCTTCTTATTAAAAATCATAATTCTGGTATTCACAGTAGTGCTTCTTCTATGGTTGTATTTGATTTACAGCGCGCTGCTGCCCAGATATTTAGTTGAACAACAGCAAAAACATGAGGTTTTCACTCAGCAGAACCAGTCGCTATTGAGCGAGTTTGGAGATCTTGTTCAGAGCTTAAGAAAAAAGAGCCCTTCCTTAGAAGAAGTTTCCCAACCACGCAATGGTATTGCAGTTACTCCTGTGAGGCCGGCTCCGACTTCTACTCCAACCCCAACTCCAACCCCAACTCCAACTTCTTCATCATGCCAAGCAGATACTTGGTCGTGCAGTGATTGGAGTTCTTGTTCTACTACTTCTGGTACTCGCACTAGGGCCTGCGCAATAGTTTCTAATTGTCCTTCGGTAAATACGCCTTCTCCTGAAACTTCGCAGAGTTGCGCTGCTTTAGAGCAACCGCTTCAGCCAGATCAAAATTCTTGCCAGGCGGATACTTGGTCATGCGGAAATTGGAGTTCTTGTTCTGCTTCTGGTTCTCAAACCAGAACTTGCACAAAAACTTTCGATTGTCCTTTAATAGATACGCAGTCGCCAATAATTTCACAAAACTGTTCTTTGGCTCCAACGCTGGCGGCTGTTTCCCAATCAGTTACCATTGATCCAAAAGATATGATTGGCATCATGTATAATGTCGGTACTTCTTCGCCACCTCAAGTTTATGATATTGGTAACCCCAATGATATCTATGACGATGTCAGTAATCGGCGTATCGGTTACGGAGCGACAGGTGGTTGGACATCCGTAATTAACAGATTTAAAAACGATATTGCCGGCGGGGCTAAGTTTTTAGAATTAGATGCTCCCTTTGGTAGACATGGGTATTATACAGCCACAGATGGAACCACAAAGGCAAAAATTGAGGCATTTCAACTTTCAGCTTGGACCGAATTAAATACAATTTATCGCGATTGGTATATGGCCCAAAACAACGGACAAGAACCGCCTATTTTAGCAACGTGGGGTCTCTGGAAGGAGTTTAATGAAACATATCCTAATATTACTGTTCAAGTTCATGTCGGCTCACCACACAATGACTACGAATTGAATAAATTATCTGATAAACTTAGCCAAGAATACTGGGATTATCTGTGGTCGCTATTTAAACCTTTATTTGAAGTTGGTTTTAGAGATTTCACATTAGACAATTCAGCAGGAAACGGCGCCAACCATGTTGCGACTAAAAGAGCGCTTGAAGTGCTTTCAAACCCTTCTAAGAGAGATTGCAATGGCCTTGACAGTGGCCTATGCGGAGCCGGCGGCCTAATTGGTAAATATGAGATTGTTAATGTCAGAGTAGAAGCAAAACCCAGACTGGAAAATGACCCATACCAACTCCAGCTTAATTATTGGATTCGTGAAGACACTCTTCAGAATCAACAAAATTCTGTCAAAAATCCTGCAAGTTTTGGCCCGGACGATCTTTATAGAGACAGGGCCACGCGCTTTATTCGGTTTTATAATGGTTCTGACGATTTAATCCAGAAAATATCTAAGGTGTTGAACGAAGGAGACATTGCCTTAATCAGTCCTCCGGACATAAATGATATTGGACTTACGGATATGAACGATTTACTTAACTATTTAAATATTACAAGCATTCCCAGAGATATTGATTTGAGATCCGGTAATGCCAATGAAGAAAATATGACATATATCATTACAAATCCTCCAAGCGGCGGACAGCTTGAAGTTAATCCTTATTATCCATATATTTATAAGTTTACCCCCAGTTCAGGTTTTTCAGGAATTGCCACCTTTCGTTACAAAATCACCAGCGGTACACTTACATCCAATGAAGCGACAGTCACAATTAATGTCAAACCTATTCATTCTGGCTCTGTCAGTTTATTGGATATCTTCTTGGCTGCCTTGAATTTAGTAGGGAGTTTTATAGTAAATTTGTTAAAGTTAAGGTAAAATGAAAAACCATGCAAAGATTTTTAGTTAATGAAACAGCAAAACACGTGGGAGAAAAGGTGAGGGTAGCTGGTTGGGTAAATACCAGGAGGTCTCACGGTAAAATTTTATTCATTGATCTGCGCGATAGAAGCGGTGTTTTACAAGCGGTTTTTGTGCCTCAAAATAAGCAAGTTTATGAATTAGCTCAAAACCTAAGGCCAGAATGGGTGGTGGAAATTACAGGACAAATTGTAAAAAGGCCTGAACAAATGGTCAACCCAAAAATTGAAACAGGAGAAGTTGAGCTCTCGGTGGAATCTTTAAATGTTTTGTCAAAGGCAGAAACTCCGCCGATACCAGTCGGTGAAGAAGTTGCGGAAGATCCGGAAATTGATACAAGAATGGACTGGCGCTGGATAGATCTACGTAAGCCTAAAAATTTATTAATTTTTAAAGTTTGGACGTTGATGGAATCTGCCTTTAGAGAATTTTGGATTTCAAATAATTATATAGAAATACATTCTCCAAAACTCATTGCCACTGCCAGCGAATCAGGATCAGAGGTTTTTGAAGTAAAATATTTTAAAAAGAAAGCATATCTTGCCCAAAGCCCGCAGTTTTATAAGCAGATGGCTATGGCAGCGGGTTTTGAAAGAGTTTTCGAGATAGGTCCGGTTTTTCGCGCTGAGCCGTCGTTTACTTCCCGTCATGCAACAGAGTTTACCGACTATGATGCAGAGATTTCTTTTATTGATTCGCATGACGACATACTGGATGAGGAAGAGAGAATGATTAATTATGGATTGCAAAAAATAAAAAGAACGTATGGTGAAGAAATTAAAAAAATTTTTGATAAAGAAATTGTCATTCCTTCTCTTCCTTTTCCGCGAATATCGATGAAAGAAACAAAGATTATTCTTTCTAAAAAGGGAGTTAGAAGCGAAAAAAAAGGAGACCTATCTCCTGAAGAAGAACGGGGTTTAAGCGATTATATAAAGGAAAAATACAGACATGAGTTTGTGTTTGTCACGGAATATCCGGTATCTGCAAGGCCTTTTTATCATATGCATGATGAAAAATATCCGACATTGACAAAAAGTTTTGACCTCTTTTGGGGCGGGCTTGAAATTACAACTGGAGCTCAAAGAGAGCATCGTTATAATGTTTTAGTAGCTCAGGCAAAAAGTAAAAAAATGAATATTAAAAAATTACAATTTTATTTAGATTTTTTCAAATACGGTTGTCCTCCGCACGGCGGTTATGGCATGGGTCCGAATCGTATGATTATGAAACTTTTTGGAATTGATAACGTAAGAGATGCAATGTTTCTTTATCGCGGCGTAAAAAGATTAACTCCATAGTTATTAATACAATGAACATAAGGTCTGCAGTTAAAAATATTTTATTGTTTTTTGTTTTTATTTTTTTGGTAGGAATCATTTTGTGGGTTCTGCAATGGTTTTTTGTTAATTTGTACAGTTTTCTTGAAAGAAAAATAGTTTCAAAGCAACAGAATTTTATAGCTGGTGTAAAAGAAGTAACTGTTCCTCAAAATTTATTGCCATTAAGGAATTGGCAAGTAGAGGATTTAAAAATTGATACAGAGGCAGCTATTTCTGTTGAGACAGATTTATTATTGCAAAAGAAAGTTCTTTTTAGAAAAGACGAAACAAAGATTTTACCGATAGCCAGTTTGTCAAAACTTATGACGGCTTTGGTGGTTTTAGATAACTACAATTTGCAACAGCAATTGGCAATAAAAGCAGAAGACGTTTTGCAAGAAGGCGATCAGGGAAGTTTGAAAGAAGGTCAGATTCTTTCGGTAAAAAATCTTTTGTATATAATGCTGATTGAATCTAGCAACGATGCGGCTTTTGCCCTTTCTTCAATCTTGGGGCAGCAAGGGTTTGTGGCTCTAATGAATGCAAAGGCAAATAGTTTGGGGCTTTTAAATAGCCGTTTTGCAGATTCCAGCGGGCTAGACCCGGGCTCTTATTCTACAGCAAAAGATTTAGTGGCGCTGACGGAATATTTGCTTAATAAGTATCCGTTAGTTTGGCAAATTACAGGCATTAAGGAACATGATTTATATTTAGATAACGGTGAACTTCATCATAAATTAATAAATACCAATAAGCTCTTAGAAGCAATACCCGAAGTTGTTGGCGGTAAAACTGGTTTTACCAGTTATGCCAGAGGGAGCTTTCTTGTGATTGAAAAAAGCCCCAAAGAGGGAAATTATTTAATACATGTTGTTTTGGGGTCTGCCGACAGGCAAGAAGACATGAAAACAATAATTAACTGGCTGGATGCACCTTACGAATGGTAATTTTAGCATATGACTTTGCTTGCTTTTAATGTCATTAAGATTTTGGGGTCGGCGGCTTTAGCCTCCCTTATAGCTGCTATTTGGTGCCCCTTGCTGACTAATTTTTTATACAAACACAAGCTTTGGAAAAAAGAAGCAAGGACAAAAGCGATAAGCGGCGAAGAGGCCTCTGTTTTTTATAACCTTCACAAAGACAGAGAGGTGCTTGTGCCTCGTTTTGGAGGGCTTTTAATTTGGGTGACAGTGGTTTTAGTCATTTTTCTTTTTTATTGGTTTCCCTCTTTAAATTTCTTATCAAGAAGTCAAACCTGGTTGCCTTTGTTCACTTTAGTAGTTGCTTCTTTAGTTGGATTTTCGGACGATTTTTTGCAGGTTTTTGGTAAAGGAAAATATATTGGCGGAGGACTTTCTTTAAAAAAACGACTTTTTATTGTAATTTTGCTCGGTCTTGTAGGCGGATTTTGGTTTTACTATAAATTAGGGTGGGATGCCATTACCGTGCCTTTGCTTGGCAGCGTTTCGATTGGTTATTTTTATATTCCTCTTTTTGTTTTAGTAATGACGGCTACTTGGTCTGGCGGAATTATTGATGGTTTGGATGGATTGGCCGGCGGAACTTTTGCTTCAATTTTTGGAGCATTTACAATAATCGCTTTTTTTCAGGGAAAAGTGGATTTAGCTACGTTTTGCGCCGTAATCACAGGAGCTTTGTTGACTTTTTTGTGGTTTAATATACCTCCCGCCCGATTTTATATGAGTGAAACAGGGACGTTAGGATTAACTGCTGTTTTATCAGTGGTAGCTTTTTTAACCGATTCTGTGTTTGTTTTACCAATTATTGCCGGCCTCTTGGTTTTAGAGACCAGCTCTGTAATAATACAACTCTTATCTAAAAAATTTAGGAAAAGAAAGATTTTCCTTTCTACTCCAATACACCACCATTTTGAAGCAATTGGCTGGCCGCAATACAAAATTACAATGCGGGCTTGGATTTTAGGAGTAGTCTTGGCAATCGTGGGTTTAGCCATAAGATTGTTAAGTTAATATGGTAAAGTCAAAAGCCACAACTTTTGAATTTGTTTCTTGGAAGTTTGAACCTGCTGAAAAAAAGGTCTTTTTTAATTATAAGACTGAGTTTGAAGATAGGCCTCCTCTTTTTTTTACGGAAACCATTATCTTGCCAAAAGTACCCAATCTTAAAGAAATTCCCGCCGGCCTTTTGGATAAAATTTTTGAAGGACTGCATTTGGCGTTGGGTGTCAGCTACTGGAAGCTTTATTGTGCGACAAATGTAAAGACAAGTTATTTTTTATCAAGCAAAGAAGCTATTTTTTGGAATACAGTTTACAAAAATGGCCTGGCCGAATTTTTTTACAAAAACAAACTTGATCCAAAAGTTTCTCCCAAGTTTCCTTTCAAGAAAAACATAAAAAAAACTGCTTGGCAATTTAAAAAAAGCGGCAAATGCCTTGTTGGAGTAGGCGGCGGCAAAGATTCAATAGTTGCTCTGGAACTTTTAAAAGAGCAGGGTTTTGACATAACAGCTTTTTTTGTTCAATCGCAGAAAGAATCTCCAATTGTTGATAATGTAATAAGTATATCAAAGGTAAATTCTATAAAGATAATAAGATTATTAGACGAAAAAGTATTAAAAGAGCATAAATATGACGGACATGTTCCAGTTTCTGCCATTTTAGCGGGATTAGGCATTTTGTGCGCTGTTTTATACAAATATTCTTATTTTGTTGTGGCTAATGAATACAGCAGTAATTTTGGCAATGTAAAATATAAGGGCCAAATTATAAATCATCAATGGAGCAAGTCATCAGAATTTGAAATATTATTTCAAGATTACTTAAAAAACTTTATAACTCCAAGTGTCCATTATTTTTCTTTACTGCGCCCTTTTTACGAAATACGCATAGTGGAACTTTTTTCAAAGTACAAAAAATATTTCAATAATTTTACAAGTTGTAACAAAAACTTTGTTATTAATTTACCCAAGCGCAATAGAAAAATTAGCAATTTGTGGTGCTGTCAATGCCCTAAATGTATTTTTATGTTTACTTTATTGTCTGCTTTTTTATCCAAGAAAGAATTGTTAAAAATTTTCCAGAAGAACCTTTATCAAGAAGAAAAATTAATGCCATTATTCAGAGATATCTTAGGTTTTGGCAAAATGAAGCCCTTTGATTGTGTGGGAACTTTTAATGAATCAAGAGCCGCTTTATATTTAGCTTCTAAAAATTCTTTTGCCAAAGAATTTAGGAATAATTTAGTTCCTAAAATTTTCTTGCCAAAAATAAAAAGACCAAGCTCTTTAGTAAGAGAAGTTTTTAAAATAAATTTTAGCCCAAACATTCCCAGCCAGTTCAGATTTTCAGGCATGAAAAGTGTTTTAATTTTAGGATACGGCAGAGAGGGTAAAGTAACTGAAAGATATGTTAAGAAAAACTACCCAAGTTTTAAAATTGGAGTGGCTGATATCAAATTTGATAAAAATTATCTAAAAAAACAGAAGAATTATGATTTAGCGATAAAAACTCCCGGTATGCCTAAGGACTTGGTAAAAATTCAATATACCACGGCCACCAATATCTTTTTTTCAAAAATTAAGCAGTTGGGCAATAAGATAATTGGCGTTACCGGGACCAAAGGCAAAAGCACAACAGCCCAGCTTATATATTTAATTTTAAAAAAATCCGGCAGGCCCGTGTCAATTTTGGGTAATATTGGAGACCCTATGTTAGGAGCCCTTTTAAAGCCAGTAAAAAAAGATGAAGTTTTTGTTTTAGAACTTTCCAGTTATCAGCTGAGCGATATTGGTTTTTCACCAAATATCTCGGTGGTAACTAATTTATTTGAAGAACATATGGATTATCACCTTAGCGTGGGGAACTATCATCTTGCCAAGAAAAATATAATTAATTTTCAGAGTCCCGATGATGTTTTTGTTTATAACCCAAAATATAAAAAACTTTTACTCTGGTCAAAAAAATCCTCTTCAAAAGCAGTTCCCTTTATTAAGAATATTCCCTTTAAAAATATTAATATTCCTTTATTGGGTGAACATAATAAAGAAAATATTAGAGCCGCCATTACAGTTGCTAAAATTTTAAATATACCCGATGTTGCAATCAAAAAAACCATTGAAAGTTTTAAAGGCCTTCCTCATAGGTTGGAGTTCGCAGGAGAGTTCGCTGGTATTAAATTTTATGACGACGCCAATGCCACAACTCCCCAGGCCGCAATCCAAGCAATTAAATCTTTGAAAAACGTTGATACAATTTTTCTTGGCGGCCAAGACAGGGGGTATGATTTCTCTAAGTTAGAAAAAGTAATTAAAAAATATAAAATAAACAATGTCGTTCTTTTTCCTGACAGCGGCGGCAGAATTATAAAGCAAAAAAAAGGACTGAATATTTTGAACACTTCCAGTATGGAAAAAGCAGTGAAGTTTGCCTTTAAATACACAAAAAAAAAGAGAGTGTGCTTGTTGTCTTGCGCTTCGCCAAGTTATTCTTTGTGGAGGAATTTTGAAGAAAAAGGCAATCAGTTTCAATTAATGGTGAAAAAAATAGCCAAAACAATAAAATGAAAAAACACCCAAATTATTATTTGTTTTTTTTAGTGACTGTTTTGGTTATTCTTGGAATTTTGTTTTTATCAACTATTTCAGCCTCTGTTTCCATGAGGATCTTTAAAAATACCAATTATTTTTTAATTCATCAGCTCTACTTGCTTTTGGCGGGTATGGCTCTGGCCGCTCTCGCTTATAAGCTGCCGTTAAATTATTTAAAGAAAATATCGCCTTATTTGCTGCTTTTCAATCTTGTGCTTTTAATTTTGGTTTTTTTGCCGCCAATTGGCGTAAAGTTCGGTGGAGCTAACCGTTGGATAAACCTGGGCTTATTTACTTTCCAACCGTCTGAGCTTTTAAAAATTACGGCTATTTTGTATTTAGCTGCTTTGCTTTCTAATAAGCGGGTGTTTATTCCATTTTTAATTTTATTAGCGGTGATTTCGCTAATTCTCGTTTTACAGCCGGATGTAAGCACTTTAGGAATAATCGGGTCAACTTTGCTTCTTATGTATTTTTTTGCTGGTACTCCTTTTTGGCATACTGTTTTGATATTTTTAACGGCGATTGCCGGCCTTTTTGCTTTAATAAAATTTGAACCATACAGATTTGACCGGTGGCTGATTTTTTTACATCCGGAAACAGACCCTTTAGGTAAAGGTCTTCAAGTAAAGCAGTCTTTAATTGCTATTGGCTCGGGCGGATTTTTTGGAAAGGGCTGGGGCATGTCCAGCCAAAAGTTCGGCTTTTTGCCCCAAGCGATGTCAGATTCACTTTTTGCCATTTGGGGTGAAGAAACGGGAATTATCGGCTCGTTGCTCTTAGTTGTTCTTTTTTCGTTTTTTTTACTGCTGGGAGTCAAAATTGCCAAATCGTCACGAGATAGTTTTTCTCAATTAACTGCTTTTGGCATCACTTTTTGGATAATTATCCAGACCTTTTTGAATATTGCCGCAAATTTAGGTATATTACCATTAGCCGGCATCCCTTTGCCCTTTTTTAGCTATGGAGGTTCGCATTTAGTCGTAGAGTTGATAGGGGTGGGAATACTGCTCAACATATCTAAAAATGTTTAATTAAAAATCATATGAAAATATTATTTACTGGTGGTGGCAGCGGAGGGCATATTTTTCCAGTAATTGCTATTGCCAGAGAATTAAGAAGAATTTATTCCAAAGGCGATTTGGAGTTTTATTATATTGGGCAGAAAGACGAGTTTGGGTTAATAACGCTTAGCCAGGAGGATTTTAAAATAAAAACAATAATATCGGGGAAAATAAGAAGATATTTTTCTTATCAGAATATTTTGGACATTTTATTTAAAATACCTTTTGGATTTTTACAGAGCATATTCTTGATTTTATCAATTCACCCGGATCTTGTTTTCAGCAAAGGGGGTTCTGGCTCAATTTCTGTCACTCAAAGCGCCAAACTTTTAAGAATACCTGTATTTTTACACGAATCAGATATTTCACCCGGTTTATCTAATAGAATTACTTCAGGGTGGGCAAGAAAAATATTTGTCTCCTTTCCTAAAACAGAGTATTTTGACTCTCAAAAAGCAATTTTGGTAGGCAACCCGATAAGGAAAGAATTATTGGAGGGAGACAACAAAACGGCCGGAGAGTTGTTTGATATAACTTTCCAAAAGCCGGTGATATTGTTTTTAGGGGGGTCGCAGGGAGCGGAAGCTCTTAATAATTTTGTTTTAAATATCTTGAACGATTTTTTAAAGGAATTTGAATTAATTCACGTTTGCGGCCGGAATAACTTAGAGCAAGTTATGGCGGAAGCCCAAGTGGTTATTGACAGCGACTTGGTAAAATATTATCACCCGGTAGGGTTTTTAGATGAAGAAAAAATAAAGCATGCTTTAAAAGTTGCAGATCTTGTTATAGCCAGAGCAGGGTCGGGTTCTATTTTTGAAGTTGCCGCTGTAGGTAAACCAAGTGTTTTAGTTCCTTTGCCCTCTTCGGCGGCCAACCATCAAGCAAAAAATGCCTATGCCTACTCTCAAACCGGCGCGGCTTTAGTTGTAGAGCAAGATAATCTGACTCGTAACTTCTTTTTAGACAAAGTGCATAATATGTTTTTACACCCCGATAAATTGGAAAAAATGAAAGAGGAGGCCTTGAGATTTTCAAAACCCTTAGCTGCCAGGGCTATTGCCAGAGAGATTTTAGAATACTTTACATTAGAATAAGCAAAGAATTTAAAATGAAAACAAAAAATACCAAAGTAAAAAAAATCCGCGTCAGAATTGCTCCTTCGCCAACCGGGCCCCTGCATATAGGTACGGCCAGGAGCGCCCTCTTTAATTATCTGTTTGCTCAAAAAAGTAAAGGCATTTTTGTTCTGCGCGTTGAGGATACTGACTTAGAAAGGTCTGATTTAAAATGGACCCAAGACATAATAGAAGGACTAAAGTGGCTTGGCATAGAATGGCAGGAAGGCCCGGATATTGACGGCAAATACGGTCCTTACAAACAGTCGCAAAGAATGGATATTTACGAAAAATATCTGAAAAAACTTTTAGAAGAGGACAAGGCCTATTATTGTTTTTGTCCAGAAGACGAACTAGAAGCCATGCGCCAAGAGCAAATGGCCAGGGGCGAAAGTCCTCACTATAACGGAAAGTGTGCTAATCTTTCTAAAAAAGAATCAGAAAAGTTTTTGGCCGAACGAAAATCCTTTGTAATAAGATTTAAGATTAAAAACAAAAAAGTTAAGTTTGAAGATTTGATTAGGGGTAAAGTTGAATTTAATACAGGGCTCTTTGGCGATATTGTTATCGCCAAAAATTTAAAAGCGCCTTTTTTATATAATTTTACCGTTGTTGTTGATGATTATGAAATGCAAATAAGCCACGTCATCAGGGGGGAAGACCATATCTCCAATACTCCAAAGCAGATTTTGCTTCAAGAAGCCCTTGATTTTTATCGGCCGGCATATGCTCACTTGCCTTTAATCTTGGCGCCAGACAGGACAAAACTCTCAAAGAGGCACGGCGCCTTTTCTATTGCCGAATACAAAGAGCAAGGTTACTTGCCTGAAGCCCTAATAAACTTTATGGTTCATTTGGGCTGGAATTCTGGCACAGAAAAAGAGATATTTGTTTTATCTTCTTTAATAAAAGAGTTTTCTTTGGAAAGAGTGCAAAAATCCGGAGCCATTTTTAATATTAAAAAATTAGATTTTATAAATAGTTTTTATATTCGTGAGAAAACAGCAGAAAAACTGACAGAACTCTGCTTGTCTTATTTAATTTCAGCCAGATTGATTAAAGAACGCAGCGGTGTCTATGAAATTTTAGAAACAAAGGAGGAGGTGCTTTTGGCAACTTTACAAAAAATCATCAAGGCCTATAGATTAAGATTGAAAAAGCTGTCAGAAATTGCAGAATTAACTAGTTTTTTCTTCAAAGGAAAACTGGATTATGAAAAAGAATTATTGAGGTGGCAGCAAATGAGCGATTTGGATATCAGGGACTCTCTTTTAGCGTCGGAAAAATCATTATCTCAAATTAATCCATCGGTTGAAGAGTGGAATCTTGATAATTTGGAAGAAAAATTAATTAAAAAAGCAATAGATTTTAGTTTAGTAAAAGATTATCCGCAGAAGGATAGGGGGTATTTGCTGTGGCCATTGAGAGTTGCTTTGTCTGGCAAGCCGGCCTCAGCCAGCCCCTTTGAAATAGCCGAAATCTTAGGCCGCGAAAAAACAATAAAGAGAATCAAAGAGGCAATAAAGTTGCTCGGTTGATTTTATTGTGCGACAATGAAACAAAAAAGTTTTATACAAAATATAGCAGTTATAGTTATTTTATTAATAACTGTGTTTTTGAGTCAGCAGCCGTATTTCAGTGAATTTGGCAGGGCTTATTGGGTAAAAGCCACAGATTGGTTTGAAAATAACGTTTACCAGAAAATCAGTGGGGAAGTGGAACAAAAAAGTGTCTTTGTACAGCAGGAGGTTGAAAAGCAAAAAAATAATGTTGCGCAAAATATTTGGGAAAGATTTAAAAATTATTTTGCTGAAAAGTTTTCTAAAACTTTTGGCACCCAAGTAAAATAGGGAAGGCGTTGACAGTGTTTTTTGGTCAAGTTATTATCAGTATAATAATGTCGCAAAATGTAGGTAAACCGATGTCGTGTATGGTATAATAAGGCAAACCTATAAAATCATGAAAAAGTCATCAAAACCAATTAAAGATCATTTACTCGATTTCTTGGATTATTGTGAAGTTGAAAAAGGTTTACGTAATAATACTCAGGAGAATTATAAAAAATATCTGGAGAAATTTTTTTATTGGCTAAACCATACTAAAAATAATTCTCTACTTCCCCATCAATTGACCGCAGAACACATTTGGGCCTACAGATTGTTTCTTTCTCGCACTCCAAGCCCAGCTACCGGTAAATTATTGTCTAAAGGCACCCAAAACTACTATTTAATCGCTTTAAGGGGCTTTTTTGCCTATTTTGTGGCTAAAGACGTATTTTGCCTCCCTCCGGGTAAAATAGCCCTTTCTAAGGCAGATAAAGGCCAAAAAACGGTTAAATTCCTTACTCTAGAACAGATTGGTAAGCTTTTATCTTCAGTTGAGCCCCTCGGCCGTAGCCCGGCCACGGGCGAGGCAAAAGACGCCATTATTATTCGCGACCGCGCAATTCTTGAAACTTTTTTTTCAACCGGTTTGCGTATCGCAGAACTGGTGGCCTTAAATTTTGAACAGTTCAATAGCCTGAAGGATAAAAAAGATATGGAACTGGGTGTTATTGGCAAAGGCGGCAAGCCCCGAGTGGTATACTTTTCAGAACGCGCATTAGATTACATTAAAAAATATCTTGAAATAAGAAGTGGAATAGAAAATGCCAACACCAAGGCCTTGTTTATAAACTTTCGCGATAAAAAAGGCGCAACTGATTCCCGACTTACTCCAAGGTCTATTGAAAGAATGGTTAAAAAATATGCCTTACTTTCGGGTATACCAATCTTTACTACCCCACATACCCTCAGACATTCTTATGCCACCGATTTATTAAATCAAGGAGTCGACCTGCGCAGCATTCAAGAATTTTTGGGACATAGCAATATCGCTACCACTCAAATTTACACGCACGTCACAAACAAGCGCCTGCGCGATATACATCACCAATTCCACAGCGACCCCGACAAAAAATAGAAATATATTATGAAAATATCAAATGGCGTAGTCCACAAAGTTCCTGCAGATTTTAAAAAGTCCCTTATCGCTGACCCAAAAGCCTTGACAAAATGGGAAGATATTACCCCGTTTGCGCGCAACGAGTGGCTCTGTTGGATTGACTCAGTCAAGAAATCAGAAACAAGAAATTTGCACATTAAACGAACATGCACAGAGCTTAAGGAAGGAAAACGCCGACCTTGTTGCTGGGCCGGTTGTTCTCATCGCAAATAAAAAGAGGGCTCAATCCCCCTCTTTTTATTTCATTTAATTTGTCGCACAATAAAATAGCTATCTTTATCAAAAATTTATCTCTTGAACTTTCTCGTATAGATTTTCTAAATTATTTTCAAAAACCCGAAAACCGGTTCCATGGTTTCTTGCCATTGTTCCTTTGTCATGTAATCTTAAATCAACAAGTAATTGTTCGTTTTCAAACTGATTTTTAAGAATATTTTTGTTGGTGCCATGAAAAAGTAATCTTGCCCTATCAAATAAAAAATATTCGACTCCGTCTCTTTCTTCGACTTTAGCTTTTACAAGTAAAACGTTCCTTACTTTAGTTTTAAAACGTTTTTCAATTTCTGATAATCGCCACTCAGCAATAACGCTCCCATTGATATGTCTCACAGACACCGTTTTGTTATCTACGGCTAAAAACAAGCCAGCACTATTTGGTTTCATTCCCATTGTGTAATATAAACCCAATCTTCCATCTTTATCACGACTTCCATACTTCTTAACGGCTAATAATGGGTCCATTTTCCACGCCTTATTGTTAAAAGTAAAAAGTGTTGTCATTCCCGTATGATTCTCTCTCTGAGCTTTTAATTCAATTTCTCCTAAATCCGGAGAACTTATGTTGTTCTCTTTAATTTTTAATAGTGTTTCTAAAGTATAACCAATACCAGTTGGACCCTTTCTTAAACTCTTTACATATCCAAGTTTTTTTATTTTAGATAGTCGTTCTTTTACTTCCTTTAAAGTTAATTTTTTCATATTAATCTTTGTGAAATATTACAATATACTCATTAACCATTGTTCGCGATTTCTCTCCCACCACGTTTGTTGGAGAATTATGCGATGGCATTATTTTGTTTAAAATATTTCTTACAAAAATGTTATCAAAATGTAAATTCATGCCCCCTAAAAATGATGCTGTTATCTGATCCATTGGTATCTGCTGTTCTTTAACCGTTCTATTACCAACCACAAAACAAACTCGCCCATTTTTATTAAGACCTTTTACAATATTTTTAATAGCCTTGTAGTAACCGTTGAAAAAATAAAAAACTTCTTTTGCTCGTTTTGGATTCACATCCTCAATCTTTTTAATAGTGTTAATTAAAATAGGATGTTTTCTCACTTCTTCGTTCACCAAACCAACCTTGCCCATGCTTTCTTTATCTATTTTATAATTATTTCCGCCGTAACTATTCATGTCGTCTATCCAATCAGAGCCGAAGCTAGAATATTCTCCATAGGCTACTGTTGTTCGGCTATCTCCATATGGCGGAGAAGTTATTACTAAATCATATTTCGTCTTTGGGGTTATATTTTCCGAGTTAGCTAAAATTGGCCAGCTTTTTTCTTTAGGAGTTTCAGAATTTTCAATTATATTAATTATTTCCTCTATATGTTTAAATAGTTTATCAAAAACTTTATTTTCGAATTTTTTAATTTTATATTCGTTAAGCCTATATCTTTTAAACTCTCCATTTCTAGTTAAAGATTGATCTCTGCAAATAAAAGCAAAATTAGCTATAAAAAAATCTTGATAGTTGTATTTTTTATTTTTAAGGACATTTCTCACTCTAGCCAAATCTTTGATAACATCTTTAGTATACCAATAATCTATGTTGTTAATTTGAGGTATATCAATGTTTTTATTTTCTTGTATAGATTTCTTAAAATCTGCAAACTCTTTTCTTAATTTTTCGATATCATAATCTGTTGTTTTTGTTTTAGCTATTAATAAAGCTAACGGATTTATATCGAAACCTATTGATTTATGACCGCTTATACTCGATTGAAGTAAAGTAACCCCACTACCGCAAAATGGATCAAAAATAACATCTTCTTTTTTTGCATAACTATTTATCAGATAATCTACAAGTAGTGGGTGTAGCATAGCAGGATATGAATGTATTTTGTGCCGACCTCTAATAAGTTTTTCTCCAGCAAATGATAATTCCTCTTTAGAGGTTCTACTATACAAAATTTTATCCTCTGTATTCTCA